>JAEOTK010000015.1 GCA_016839875.1 Candidatus Heimdallarchaeota archaeon | reverse complement strand
TACTCGACCAACTTATGTCTCTACCTAATGTCAAGGAAGCTCATGTTGTGTATGGTGTTTATGACTTAATAGCTAAAATTGAAGCAGACACAATGGATGAATTAAAAAGAATTGTTACTGAAAATCTTAGAGCTTTAGAAAATGTTCGCAGTACAATGACAATGATTTGTGTTGAAAAGTAAAGCTTTTCCTTTCTTTTTTTATCACAAAATCTTCTTACTATATTATTTTATCAAATAGCTTTAGGATAGAACAAATCATTATACAAATAAGTTTTAAATAAAAGTCAAGAAGTGTTGTTTATAATGGCATATGAGATAGTTTATGAGATTTTACTTGTTGTATTAGGATATTTCTTTGGATCTATACCAGTTGGTTACATTTATGGTAAAGTAAGTCGCGGAATTGACATAAGGGATTATGGTTCAGGAAATATGGGTGCAACAAATATTATGAGAGTGTTTGGTAAAAAAGCATTCTTCATTACAATGATCCTTGATATGTTAAAAGGAGCCATAGCTGTACTACTTGCACGAATCTATCTTTGGTATGGGAACTACTCAGGTTTTGGTACAAATGTTACAGGAACAGATTTTCCGAAATATCTAGATGAAGGTTTCCTTCTAACTCTTGTTGCTTTAATGGCGGTTGTTGGACACGCTTTACCAATCTGGGTTAAATTCAAAGGAGGAAAGTCTGCAGCTGTAGGATCAGGTGTTCTTTTAGGAATCAATCCCATTCCCTTTGTATTCCTCATTCTTATGTGGATAGTTTTACTCAAACTAACAAGAATTATGTCCCTTTCTAATCTTATACTTACTTTATTTGCTCCTGTTATGTATTGGATTTTTGCTGGTGAAAATTGGTTCTTCAATGGAAGTCTTTGGGCACTAATAATAGCATGTGTAATGGTAGTATTCATCTTCTGGCGCCATAAAGCAAATATCAAAAGAATACTTACTGGGACAGAAAGAAAAATGGGAGAAAAAGTAGAAGTTCCAACAGAAGCTGAAGGATAACTTTCTTTTTTTCCCTTTCAAAGAATATATAATGGTTCGTTGCTTTATTTTTTTCGTGAAACTCTGTTGAAAAAATCCATCCTTATCTCTATAATTCTTATTTCACTTGTTGGAACGGGTATAGGAGGATATTTTCTAATAAATGAATTAGTGATGAATTCTCTTGAAAAACGAGTTAAAATAGTAGATGTAACAATTCCTGAAGAGATTATGAAAGGGGATTCATTACCGATTACAATTGAATTATTAAACGAAGGGAATAAGGAAATTAGAATTACATCTGTCTCTTTTGGCATAGAATCAAGAACATACTCATTAAATGGAACAATTCAATATGATATTGTTGAAAGAACAAAGTGGAAAGGATCTCGTACAATTGCTCTCAATGTGGGACCTTTGTTGAATACTAGTGCAGGTTATTTTGCTTTAAACAGTGGAGAATTTAGAGTTAATTATTTAAGTATAGGTTTTGAAGGAAAAATCCCCCAGATTAATGAAATTTTGAATAATCCCTTTACAGTAATTAGTGGTCTTGAAGAAGAACAATTAGTTAATAGAAACTTCCAAAACGGTTTAGATAATTGGGAAGTTAAACAATCAGATGAAAATGTATCTGTAAGTATAGCTCAAAGTTCTCCATTGGAAGAGGAGAGTTTACAAATAATCAATACAGTGGAAATTAATTCTTCAGAGACTAGTTGGGTTACTGTCTCTCAAACTCTAAATTTAACACAGACCCATTTTATCTCATTTCAGCAATCAATATTTAGCACTAACTGCAGTTTCGAAATATATCTTTATACTGATGGTGTTAAAGCAAATATGAGTTTAATCTTAAATGGAACCTCTGCTACTGATCAATTAATCCATTACGGATATGCGGATGGTTTTTCCAATTTAACTCTTCAGATAGTTTTTGTTTATGCAGATAATACTACAGAATTCTATCTAGATAATCTTTCCATCCTTCAATATGTGCATAGAGTTTTCGTTGTAGTTCTAAATGATAATTGGGAAACTATAGGTAATGAGATAGGGAGAGATAGTCCATCTAGAGCAATAGAGGGGGCTTCATACTATTTTATGAGAGAAATGGGTTTTGAGCTTTTATCAATTATTGAACATGAATGGCATCCACCTAGTGTTAGTATGGGAGTAGTAGATGATTTAGGGCTGGAAGCTGCTGGTGAAAAACTATCTCTTAATCGTTCTTGGCATGTAGCAAAAGGCAGATCTGATTTGAACCACGGTTTTGACCTTCTAACTGGTTTCTCTAATAGAACTTCTGAACATTTTGGTTTTGCTTACTACACATATAATGTAGCTTTTCATTTTGCACAATCAGAGGAACTTGGTGAAGAATATAGTTGGGTAACGATAATAAACGACTTTGCTGATAATCTAGTACAACATGAAATCAGTCATAATTTTGGAGCTCATGATAGAGACAGAACATATTGGCCACCAAGTGTAATGAGTAAACCTTCGACCGCAGATCAAGTTGTAGGTGATTTAATTTCTAACAAATTATGGCTTATAGTAAATAATTGGTTAATAGAAGATATTGTACTAATGTTAGAATATAGAAAAATGTTCGACTAGAATTAGTAATAACAAGAACGAAAGGCTTAATTATATGAGGGAAGGGCAAATAGTGTAGAATCCTTGGCCGGATGGTCTAGCTTGGTATGGCCCCTGGTTTGGGACCAGGTGATCCCGTGTTCAAAATGTTTCAGATGCGTTCTGAAGCCTGAAACTCACGGTCCGGCCACCAGAATTCTTCCTAGTCTTAGAGTACATTTTATAAATATATAATTTCTTAAGAAACTGATGAAAATAGGTTTTATTACAGATAGTGGTTCAGATATTGACTTTGATTATGCTGATAAGATTGGTGTAAAAGTTGTGCCGTTGAGTATAACTTTTAGTGACGAAGATGATGTTGTGCATATGGAAGATAGAAATTTTAATCTTGATTCCTACTATGATAAATACAACACAGTTGATGATTTTCTTGCAAAAACTGCTCAACCAACTCCTCATGATTTCTTTCTTGCGTATGAAGAGTTAGCAAAAGAAGGAATAAACGAAATAATAGTTGTACCATTGAGTTCAGGTTTAAGTGGAACTATCAACAGTGCACGTTTAGGTTCAAATATGTTCAAGAAAAAGAATAAGGACATCAAAGTCCATCTTGTCGATTCTTTGAATGCTTCTTATTCTGAGGTATTACTAATTGAGGAAGGGATAAGGTTACGAGAAAAAGGTCTAGATGGCGAAAAAATTGCACAGAAACTTAGAGAAAAAGTAAAAAATATCAAGACTTACATTCTATTTCCTTCACTGAAATACCTTCGTAAAGGTGGAAGAATCTCAGTTACAAAATACGTTCTTGGAACACTGTTAAAGAAAAGACCAATTACTGTTGTTAATGCAGAGGGTAAAAATGAAGTTGCTTCATCTGCAACAGAAACTGATAATGGTATTCATAAAATCCTTGAATTAACATCAGAAGGTTTTACTAGATTCCCAAAACAAGTTGTTATCATTCATGGTAACAATCTAGACTATGCTAAAAGAATGGAAAATCAAATTAAACAACATTTCAAAGATTTAAAAATAATAACAAGATGTACGGGAGTAACAATATCTGCACACACAGGTCCAGATGTTGTAGCTTTGATATCTGAATTTTAAATGTTCTAACTCTCTAACTCTTTTAATTTTTTCAATTTTTCTTGTCTCTTTTCCTCTATATCTGAGTAGTAGGTTGTAGTAGTAGGTATTTCAACTTGATCTCTTAATCTTTCTGAAGTTAGTAGGGCATTAAAATAATCTCGCAAAGCATTAAATCGTTCTTCGTAACTTCTGTTTGGATCCATGAAAATCTCTCTACTCATTGCGTGGTATTTTTGTTCATGCTTTTCTATTATGGTGGTTCTTTTAGATTTTATTAGTCTAATTCGCGGTTTTCTCTGTATAAATACAATCAAATCTAACCATTTATCAGCTGTTGCTGGATTTAGTCCTATTTCTTGGAGTTGCGATTTTGCAAAAGGTTCATCCAAATACTCTATAAAATCGAAAATTGCCTTAGCTCTTTCTATCATTGTTCTTCGATTCTTAGGTTCAGCCATAATACATTATTGTATGTTTTAACTATAAAAACGTATTTATAATAAATGCTTTCTTTTTGATATGTGTCTGGAAAAAAAGCGGATGAATCGAACATTAAAGTTGATATTGAATACCATAAATGGTGGATAGTTGGAACTGTTCATGCATTCTTAGACAGATACAACAAAGAAGAAGAAGAAGAATTGAAAAAGAAATTCGATACAAAATTCAACGAACTGTTAAAACTACATGAGGAAGAAGATATAACAGAGCTCTTGAAGTTTTACCGACTTATTTCTGAATTTAGACCGGCACTTGAAACAATAATGGAATCAGGTCAAATCTTTGAGAATGTATGTGACAGAATGGCAGATATGTTTGACATTACATTAGCAGGTATTCAAAGACAAGCTGACAATGAAATCCGTCGTCCATCTGAAAATGGTCCAGTAATGCCAGGAAGTGATAAAACGACAACTATCAAATTCTTCTGTACGGTTTGTGAGAAATTCCAAGACATCCCTGAGAATCTAAAGGAACAGTTGTTAAATTCAGATGAGAAAATAGAATTACCCAAACACCACGATAAAGAAATGAAGATAAGGATTGTAAACATTACAGAAGATTCTTTTGACCTGAAAAGCGATCAACCAGATTTCAAGGTTAAATCCGCTAGAGAACTAATGGGATATTCCAATGAAGAAATAAAGAGATTACAACAAAATCAGAGCAAATTAGCTGAAATCTTCCCTGAAATTCTTTCTCAAGCTGAGGATGACATTGGTGAATACTTGAATGTTTTAAGTGTTGGAATTGATGTTGGTTCTTCTACATCCCATCTTGTTTTTTCAGGCTTAACTCTTAGAAGAGAACAGAGTTTTATGAATATGTCTAACCGGTTTCATCTTATTAATCGCAAACTAATCTATGAAGGCAATATCATTGATACTCCTCTTTTAGATCGATTTACAATAGATATTGATGCAGTCGTTAAATTCTTTGAAGACGAATATGAGAAAGCAGGAATTGCTACAGAAATGGTTGATACAGGTGCAGTTATTGTTACAGGAGAAACAGCTAAGAAACAAAATGCAGAAGAGATAATAAGAAGATTG
The DNA here is from genome assembly GCA_016839875.1 of Candidatus Heimdallarchaeota archaeon. Next base: position 68,766 of record JAEOTK010000015.1, on the reverse strand, counting down.
GCTTCGTCAACTGGAAAATTTGTCAGTGCAGCTGCAGGTCCAAATTTTGAATCCTTGCTTGGTGCTATGGGGAGTGGAATTGTTGATCAGACTATGAAAGAGGAAAATACTGCTATGAACATAGATATTGGAGGAGGTACAAGCAATTTAGCAATTGTATCCAATGGTCAAGTTACTAGTACTTCTTGTATAAATGTAGGAGGAAGATTACTCGGAATTGATAATGAGTTCAAAATATGGAGAATAGATGAACCAACGGAGTTTCTCTTGGAAGAACTCAATCTAGATTATGAGATAGGTAATATTATCCCAGAAGAAGACGTCAGAATAATAGCTAAAGAATATGCTAAAGCTTTAGTTGAGGTTATGAAAGGACCAACAGAAAGCAAAATAGCTAAGAAACTAATGATGACTGAGGATTTGGATTTTTCAATTCCAATAGATGGTTATTCATTCTCTGGAGGAGTTGCAGAATTCATTTATGGAGAAGACACAGTATTCGATGATATTGGTAAATATCTTGCAGAGGAAATCCAAATATTGATGAAAAAGAGCAAATTACCGATTATGGAACCTGAAAACAAAATTAGGGCTACAGTTATCGGTGCTGGATCCTTTTCGCTTTCTGTATCTGGTTCAACTTGTTATTTTGATAAGAGTATTCTTTTTCCACTCGAAAATATTCCTGTGATAAATGTAAACATCCGAAAAGAGAATTACAGTCCGGAGAAACTCAAGAAAGAGGTAGACAATGCTTTTAGAAGATTTGATATGAAAGAAGGGGAAGGTTTAGTCGCCTTACATTTCAAAGATCCAATCCACAGAAATAATTTCTATCTTTCAGATTTTGCTAAAGCAATAGAAGAAGCTTTGCCAAATTCCATTGCTAACAATAAAATGGTCCTTCTAATCTTTGATCAAGACATGGGAGGATCTATTGGCATAGCACTTCGTCGAGAGACAGCTTTACAAAATAATCTTATCTGTATGGATGAATTAGAACTTGAAGAAGGAGATTGGATAGATATTGGTGCTCCTCTTTATTCAGGACAAGCTTTTCCTGTAACAGTAAAGAGTTTAGTATTTAATAAAAATAAAAAAACCTAGAGGAGCATTGTTTAGGGATTACCCAACAAGTCTAGTTCACATTTTGTGCATAATCTGATTTTGAGAAAAAACAATATAAATACATGTTTTAAGAGTAATCATGCAATCTTTTGGGTATCCAGAAACACCCGAAGAGAAATTTTCTGAAAAAATCCACGATTTAGAAGTTGAAGACAACTTCAGATGGTTGGAAGAACTAGAAAGTGATAAAGTAAAAGAATGGGTAAAGGTTCAGAACCATTTTACTGACCAACAAATTCCAAAGGAACTTGTGGAAAAATATAAACAAGAATTGAAGAATCTAATCTATTATACAAGAGAAAATCCCAGAAAAATTAGAGGAACAAAAGAATTTTACCAAAAATCTAGAAAAGAAGATAATCTTTCTGTCATAGTAATGAAAGATTCAACTTCTAATGAAGAAACAGTACTTGTTGACCCTCATGAATGGAGCGATGATCATACAGATATTTTCTATAGTATCTTTCCTTCTCCCAATGGTAACTATCTTATTCATGACAAAGTTCTAGGTGGAGATGAGTGGGCAGCATCCCTTCACATTCTAGACATCAATAAGGGACAATATATAGATGAACCAATACGGAATACTAGATTTTCTAACATTGCATGGAAAGACGAAGAAGGGTTCTTCTATACCCGTTATCCAGACAAGAATAAAGTTTCAGAAGAGAGAGCCTATACTGAACGCAATGTATTTTATCATAAACTAGGAACAAATGTTTCTGAAGATAAACTCATTTACAGAAATGAAAACCCTAAGGTTATTACATTTATCCAACCAACAACAGATAGAAAAAACTGTATAATTTACATTCAAAAAGGATGGATACAAACTGATGTTCTAATATATAGAACTGATACAGAAAAATTAGAATCAATTTGTAAAAATATAGAAGCAACTTTTACTGGAGATATTGTAGATAATTATTTCATTGGTTTAACTAATTATCAAGCTTCTAATAGCAAGGTAGTTAAAATCAACCTTGACAAACCCGAAATTGATAATTGGAAGATACTAATCCATGAGAGCGACTATCCAATAGATACATTAGAATTATATGGAGGAAAGATTGTAGTTAGATATCTAGAAGAATCTTACCATCAACTCTATATCTATGATCTAGATGGAGCAAAACAAGGCAAGATTGAATTACCTGGTATGGGATCTATTTGGTATCTTTATGGAAATTGGGATATAGAGGGTTTCCAATATCTTTTCACTTCACACCTTCATCCTTACACCGTATATAAATCAAATGTTGATTCTTTGAAAACTGAATGCGTATTCCAACCTGGAGTAGAGCTAGAAGTAGATAAATTTGAAACAGTATTAAAATGGTATAAATCTAAAGATGGTACTAAAATACCAATTTTCTTAACAATGAAAAAAAATATTGAACTCGATTCAAGTAATCTAGTACTTCTTTATGGCTATGGTGGATTCAAAGCTTCAAATATCCCTTATTATAAACCAAGAGATCTCTTTCTGTTAAAGCAAGGATTTGTTTTAGCTTATCCATCTATAAGGGGAGGAGCTGAATTTGGTGAGAAATGGCATCTAGATGGAATGAAAGAGAATAAGCAGAATGTATTTGATGATTTTATTGCTGCTGCTGAATGGTTGATTGAAAATAAATACACACAGACCAAACTATTAACAATAGAAGGAGGAAGTAATGGTGGTTTACTAACAGGTGCAGCAGTAGTACAACGACCAGAGTTGTTTGGTAATGTTCTAATTGAAGTTCCAGTTCTAGATATGGTTAGATTTCATAAGTTCTACAATGCTCAACCTTGGATGGTAGAATATGGTGATCCTGAAATAGAGGAGGAATTTAAATATCTCTTTGATTATTCTCCTTATCACAAAGCTAATCAAAACAAAGAATATCCTTCTATTTTATTAACAACAAACATAAATGACAAACGTGTTCATCCAATGCATGCTTTCAAAATGACAGCAAAATTACAGAAGATAGAAAAGAATAATCCAATACTTCTAAGAACAATCACTAAAGCAGGGCATGGAGTTGTTTCTAGAGAGCAACGTGTAACAGAGTCAGCAGAGATAGCTGCTTTCATTATGTGGAGGTCAAAGGAATAACTCAAACTCTTGGATTTTTCAAATTTCAGAAATATACATAAATAATCTTGAAAAATAACTTCTAGTTATGACTACTCTGAGACAGATTTCCGATTCTGTATGGGACTATTATGTAAAAGATAATTTTGGTCACATTTCCGTTATTAAACTCAAAGAGAGTTTGCTCTTTATCGACTCAAGTTTTAATCCAGATATTTCGTCTAAAGTGAGAAAAGATGCTGAAAAATTAATTGGTTTACCAGCCAAATATCTCTTATTAACTCATTATCACTTTGACCATTCTTTTGGGAGTCAAGTTTTTAGTGACTGTGAAATCATATCATCCAAAGCTACCTTCAATTTGTTGAAAAAAAAGAATTTTACAATAATGGGGAAGTATACACTTGAGGAATTAAAGAAGGAGAAACCTGAATTTCGAATAATTCTTCCTACAGTGCAGTTCAATAACAATTATAAAATCCAAGACAATGATTTAATTATTAACATTAAACGATTACACAGTCATACTTTGGGAAGTAGTTTTGTTCACATCCCTAAAGAGCAGGTTGTAATTACAGGTGATATGATGACATCACCACCACTTTTATTGCCATTTTATGGTGATTCAACTGCAGATTTGTATTTATGGATAGAAGCATTGGATGAAATAGCTCTTCTAGCTCCTGAAATAATCATTCCAGGTCACGGTGAAATTACAAACTTAAAGCGATTAAGGGAACAGAAACAACATATGATAGATTGCATAGGTTGGATGGAACAGTTTCTAGAAGATGGAGGAACTCTTGAAGAGCTTGAAACAAGAAAGGATTACCCTCATAAAGAAGAGGTACCTGGAATTGAATTTATTGTTAAACTTTCTAAGGAAAGACTTTATTCTGAAGTAAAGAAAAAGAAGGAAGAAGAGGATTAGAAGGAGTCAAATTAGACTATAGCAAGTAAGGTTTTTTCTTATACCTTCTTATATTGTCTCTCTTATTGAAAAATGGGTTTTTAGAATACAGTCTAGACCTTACTAGAAGATACCTAGATTTATTTTCCAAAGAAAAGTAACTTCAAAAATCCAGGTAATCTACGAATTGGAAACATAAACGCTGATTGTTTTATGTATTCCTTATGTTCTTCTCCACTACGAGTTATTAATTCTCGATCTTCTCTTAATCCTATTACAATACAGGGGATAATCTGAAATGAAGCAGCAACTATCGCTATCCAAGTGTTACTTACAAAACCCATTGCAAGACCACCTGAGAATAAAGCGAAATGTAGTGGGTGTCTGATAAATGAATATATTTTTCCTCTAACTATTCCTGTTTCTTCTGGAAAAACAGTAAATAGATCCATACCATGAGTCATCATAGAAAATCCTGATCTCTCAATCTGAATTGAGACAGATATAAACAAGAACACAAAGAAAACAACAAGTATCACTTGTGCCCAAATTGGAAGGAGTTTTGTATCTTTAATGAAAGCAGGATGGAAAAAGAGATTGTACCAAGTGACCAAATAAGGTAAAATAAATACATATAGAAACCTCTGGTATGCAAGATCCTGGTATTTCTTTCTATATTTTTGTGCATAACTAAAATGTAGAAGACCAATAATACAGACAATCACGCTCATAATTGCCTGAGACAAAAGAGGTCCCCACCATTCAACTCTATTAACAAAATAAAAGAACAATACAGAGATAGCTATTAAACCAATTAAATACAAGATGGTTAGAAATGCATACTGCCATTTTCTTAAGAGTGGAACTTTCTCAAGGAATAGTTTGAAATCGTCTTTATCCATGTTTTACCTCTTCTTCAAATAAGACAATACTGAACAAGAGATATAAATTTTAGGTGATGTTAGTAAAGAATATTAATGTTTGAGAATGTTGCCACTCTATGAATGATGAAGGAGAAAATAGAGTAGCTAAAGAGTATCTTTCCAAGATAGGAAAATTATACGACTTCAATCCAGATGAACTAGCTTACGTAGGTGGAATGGAGAATCACGTTTACTCATTTTCGAAAGATAATCAGGAGTATTTTGTTCGTATTGGAGATAGTAAACATATGTTCTTTGAGTTTGTTGAAGCAGAAATTGATTGGGTTGTTCATCTAGTTGATAATGCAGTACCAGCAGTTAAACCGATACAGTCTATGAATGGAAAATATATCGAGAAAGTGGAGATAGAAGATGGCTATCTCAATGTTGTAGTTTTCGAAAAGGCTAAAGGAAAACACCTAGATCATGCGAACCCACAAGACTGGTCAGATGAAATTATCATAGAATACGGTAGAGTAACAGGAAGAATGCATTCATTAGCAAAGAATTATCAAGCAAAAAAATCTAAGCGTTATGATTTCCAGCCCTCTCTAGATATAGAACGTATGCTAAAAAATGAAGATGTAGAAATTGTCGAAAAAGTAACCGAGATTTTTCAGAAGGTTGAAAGTTTACCCAAGGATAAAGAGGGATATGGATTAGTGCATGGAGATCTTCATACAGGTAATTTCTTCGTTGAGGACAATAAGATAACAGCCATTCTAGACTTTGACAGAACTTGTTACAAATGGTTCATCTCTGAAATAGCTGTAGCTTTATTCTATCCCTTATATGCTACACAATTAAGCAGAAATAAAGATAAACAGATTGAATTTGTTAAACGTTTTCTGCCTTTGTTCATTGAAGGATATAATTCAGAAAACACTCTAGATTCAAAATGGATGGAGATGATTGATAGTTTCATTAAGGTAAGACATGCAATATTGTACATGTATCTCCCTCCTCAATTGAATCATGTAAAGGAAGAACAAGCGAGAAGGCTGAAAGAGGATGACTACATTAATATTCTTGAGATATTAACTACACTTTGAGAGTAAGTATGGTGAACTCTAGCAAAAGAATACCAATCAAGTATCTAGAACAAATCGGAAGATTATATGGTTTCAAACCTGACAATCTCTCTTTTAAAGGTAGATTTCAGAATGAGATCTATTCCTTCTTGAAGGACAATAAAGAATGTTTTCTTCGTATTGGAGACAATGAACATATGTCTCATGAACTTGTAAGAGCAGAGTTAGATTGGATAATTTATCTTTCAGGTAACAACGTTCCTGTTGTAAAACCTATACAATCAGTTAATGGGAGAAATGTAGAAAAAATAGACAAAGACAGCGGATATCTTAATGCAGTAGTATTCGAAAAAGCTGAAGGAGAACATCTAGACGATTCAAAAGCACTAAATTGGTCCGATAAGATGATTATGAATTATGGAGAGATAACAGGTAGGATGCATGCTTTAGCAAAGAGTTTTGAACCAAAAGAATCAAAACGCTATGAGTTTAAATGTTCTGTAGATATTCCTCACTTACTCAAAGACGATGATGATGAAACCGTAAGAGCTGCTACAAAGGTTTTACATGAAGCTGAAAATCTACCAAAGCACAAAGATTCTTACGGTCTAGTTCATGCTGATTTTCATACACATAATTTCTTTGTTGAGAACGATGAAATTTCAGCTATAATAGATTTTGAACATGCAAGTTACAAATGGTTTATTTCAGAACTAGCTGTAGCGTTATACTATCCGCTTTACTATCAACCTCTTATGGAAAACCAAGAAATTCAAAACAGATTTGTAAAGAGATTTGTTTCACTATTCATGAAAGGGTATGAAACAGAAAATGTACTTGACGACATTTGGATGGAAAAAATTGACCTTTTCATCAAAGTGAGAGAAGTGATTTTGCTTATGTATCTTCCACGAAATCACAGATACAGAGAGATAAGAAAGAAAAGATTGAAAGATGATAATTATCTCAATATTCAAGAAATTCTGAATCTCTAGATTGTTCTTTTCTCTCTTAATAAGAGTAGCAACAAATATTTTTATTCTAGTAATGTTCTTAATTCCTCTGTACTAGGAAATGAAGTAAATGAAGCTATTAGAACCTTTTACACTAAGAAATATCACTATTAAGAATCGTATAGTTATGCCAGCAATGGACACTAACTTCGGTGATGAGGAAGGAAATGTTCCTGATAAATTAATCGAATATTATGAATTAAGAGCTAAAGGTGGAGCTGGTCTAATCATAGTTGAAGCTGCTTATTTTGACAAAGTAGGTGCTGGAACGACAACAATGCTAAGTATTGATAGCAATAAAAGAATCAAGAAATTCAAGGAAATAACAGAAGTTATTAAGAAACATGGTGCACGCTGTCTAGTCCAAATATATCATGCAGGAGCTCAAGCATCTTCTTTCATGATTGGTCTTCAAGCTGTTGCACCTTCTGCCGTACCATTCGAAATGTCAGGAGAGACTCCAAAGCCCTTAACAAAAAAACAGATTTCCAACATGGTAAAAGAATACGGCAATGCATGTTTGAGAGCTAAAAAAGCAGGCTTTGATGGAGTGGAGATCCATGCAGGTCATGGTTACTTACTTAATCAATTCTTTTCTTTACGTACAAACAAACGTGATGATGAATATGGAGGAAAAACGTTTGAAAACAGAACTAGAGCAGCTGTTGAAGTTATCAGAGAAGTTCGAAAAAGATGTGGAAATGATTTCATTATAGGAGTAAGATTAAATGGGAGTGACTATATCCCCGAAGGTTTGGAAATTGAGGATATTATTCAAATTGCTAAAATATTAGAAGAAGAGGGGGTTGATTTAATTAATATTACCGGGGGTGTTTTTGACAGTCCTCGTTTTCCAGTAGTTCCATATATGAACTATCCAAGAGGGTGTTTTGTTCATAATGCTCAACAGGTAAAACAAGCTCTAGATAAAACCCCAGTCGCTGTAGTTGGAAGAATAACAACTGAAGACACTGCAGAGAGAATTCTCCAAGAAAATGGATTGGACTTAGTTTCAATTGGTCGTGCATTACTTTCTGATCCTGAGTTTCCTAACAAGGTTAATAATGGAATGCAAGAAGAAGTTCGAACTTGTATTGGATGTAATACTTGTCTTAATCAAATCATGACAGAACAACCTGTGCTTTGTGCTATCAATCCTAATCTTACAGGTTCAGATGAAGATATTGAATTGGCCAAAAAACCTCTTAATATCTTAGTTGTAGGAGCAGGACCTGCCGGTCTAGAGTTTGCTAGAACCTCTAAAATCCGAGGTCATGATGTTAAGATAGTTGAAAAGAATGCATTCATTGGTGGTTCATTGAATTATGCTAAAACAGCTCCAATGAAAAACGAAGTTCAGAATCTAATTGATTATTACTCTCACATTATTAAGAAAAACGAAATTGATGTTAGTTTAAACACTCCTCTTTCTGAGGATGTTCTATCTAGACATAACCCAGATGTTCTCATTCTAGCTACGGGTATCTCCCCGAAAATTCCAGAAATACAAGGGATTGATCAAATCAAATATTCCACCTATGATGATGTCCTTGGTGGTTCCATTCCAAAAGGTCAGAATGTTGTTGTATTAGGAGGTGACATGATTGGGATAGAAGTAGCTGAATTCCTTTCTTGTGCAAATAAAGAAGTGACTATTGTTAGTCAAAAGAAAAGGCTTGGTGTCGATGTTTATTCTCTTGTTGCAAGAGAAGTACTACCAACCATCGAAGAAGATGATAAAATAGAAATATGTCTGGAAACCACAATAAAGGAAATCAAAGACAAGGAAATTGTTGTAGAAAAAGATGGAAAAATATCAAGTATTGAATTTGATGATATTATCTTAACATCAGCTCAACCTTCATTAGAAGCAGAAGAAATAGCAAAGGGAAAAGTAGAAAGAATATTCAAAATAGGTGATTGTAAAGAAATTCAACCTCGAAAAATTCTTGAATCAATAAGTGAAGGATATGAACTTGCTCTTATAGTGGAAACTCCTGAAGCTGATCTATTATATTCAGAAGAACTTGATATAGATGAAGGAGATTTGAGGTCTTTGATTAAAATGAAAATTAAAAGGCGCTCATTCTCTAACGAAGACATTCCTCTGTATCTAGACATGCTAGCTCAGGTTTGTAATGAGAATGAAAAGATTCAGAAGAAGAACAAAAAATCTAAATTTTCATTTCAAATTTCAATTGGAGAAGATAAGCATTATTTCATAAAAAATGAAAATGGAGTATTTACTGTTGGTGAACAAAAGGTTGAGAATCCTAATGTAACTATTGTCATGGATCCATCTATTGCAAGTGGAATATTTATGGGTACGGTAAATACAGCTTCTGCATATATGAATAAAGAGATATTATTCGAAGGATCGATGCTTCTTGGTTTAAAATTCAGAACACTTACGGATGCAGTAATTGAAGAATTAGAACTCTAATTACTTTTAGTCAAGAGTATAGTAAAAAGATTTAAGATTTCTTCGTGAGCATTATGACCAGCAAGAAATATATTTGCAGGGTTCAATCATGCCTACTTTATTCAAATACGAAAAAGGGATAAAATTCTACAAGAAACCAGAAAATATCAGGTTTATGGCTGACCCTACATCTATTAGTGCAACTAAAGGTATTGATGCTGTTTTCATAACTCATGCACATACAGACCATTCTCTAGCTTTTCCTAACGAAGGTATCAAAGTTTATTCAACACAAATTGCTGGAGAATTGTATGAAAAACTGACCTCAAGAAAAGTTCAAAACACCCATTTCGTAGATTTTGAAAAGAGCGCTAGAGTTAATGATATTGAGGTAAAGTTTATCCCAGCTGGGCACCTACTTGGAGCAGCACAATTAATTTTCTATTTCGATGATATGACCATTTGTTACACAGGTGACATAAGTACGGATGAAATGCTAACTGTACCTAAAGCTACAATACCCGAGGATATAGACATTCTGATAATAGAATCAACATATGGTAAACTTGACTTATTCTTTGATTCACGTGAAAGGATCAAAGGATCACTTCTAGAATGGATTACAAGTAATCTGAAACAAGAATTTATTTCAGTAATCAACATTGGACATCTAGGAGCTGCACAAGAGATTGGTGCATATCTGAATAGTATGCTTTCTGTCGATATCTATTGTGATTCCAGAACAAGTGAGATTAATAAGATTTACAAAAGAGAAGGTCAGAATTTAAACTGGAATAGTTTTGATATGCTTAATGATGAAACACTAGAGAATAAGAATAGTGTTGTTTTTCTACCAAGAGCAACAAAGGAAATCCCCCCCTTCTTGGAAAAGGAAAATATATCTAGAGGAATTGTTACAGGTCAAGCTTCGCGATTTCCATATTCCAAATTCGAACAAGCATTTCCATTTTCTATGCACGCTAATTGCCATGAATTACTGGAATATGTCAAAGCAGTAAAACCAGAAAAGGTTTATACACTCTATGGATTTGATTCAGAATTCGCTGCAATAGTTCGTCAAAAACTAGATTTGTATGCAAGACCTATAAATCTAGCAAAGAAAAAGACAACGCTGGAAGAATTTCTCTGAATTCAAGAAATAAAATAGAAACTAGAGCAGTTAAAGTAAATATTCTTCTTCTTTTTCCTTTTCGACTGCTTTCTCAATTACTCTAATAGATTCTCCTGAGATTGTAACAGGTATTTGTAGATCCATTGCGAGAAGCTCAACGGTAACCTCTTCCTTTCCAACATTAATATCAAGAACTCTAGCTCTTGATCCTTTGAATGGTCCATTAATTACTTCTATTATATCGTTAATGTCAACACCCTCGATTACAGGTCTAGGTATGAGAAAATGTCCTAGTTCATCTAAAGGAATTTCTTCAGCTCTTGAAGCTCGAGGTCTTTTACGTACATGTCTCATTCCTTCAACAAGAATCTCTACATCATCTATAGATTCAGCTTCAACAAAAATATAGCCTTTCAACCCACCTGGAACCAAAACAGAATAGATCTTAAGATGAGGTCTGTTTTCAGCTCTACGAGCTAGATGTTCGCTTAAGGAATGTTCTTGACCTATAGTAGTTCTAAGAGCGTAGATAGGCATTTTATCACATCTTTAATATTATCTAATAATTAATTTGAGGAATATTAGGATCCACCAGTTTGTTGAATAGCATTAATAATCGCATTGAATAGTAAACTAAGAACATATCCAATTAATCCTATGATCACAACACCAAGAGCACTCATTTTAGTAGTAATTGAAAGTTCTCTTCTACTTGGCATCTTGGCATGTCGTAATAGTCTTTTACTGCTTGAAAAGAAAGTTCTGGTTTTAAGTACAATTTTACTCATTTAGCTTTCCTCTTTAGATAAGTTGTTTATTTGCTTTTATTTATTCTTATGTTGAACATTATTCTTCTTACTACTTTTCTGCATCAGCAATAAGTTTGTCGTATTTACCTTTATCTATTTCTTGTTGAATTTCTCGTGGATCTTTATTTTCACAAGTTACTCCCATAGTAACCATTGTTCCAAGAATTTCCTTGCAACCAGGTTTTAGTGATGTTGTTGATAAATCAGACACTTTTGATTTTGTTACTTCAATAAGCTGTTGAAAAGTGATATTACCTACTTTATCAGTATTAGGAGTACCAGATCCTTTTTCAACACCTGCTGCTTTGAGAACTAAAGCTGAAGCTGGGGGAATACCTATTTCTAATTCAAAGCCTCTTGTTTTTTTGTTTACTGTTATTTTTACAGGAACTTTCATTCCTTTATATGCTTGAGTCTGTTTATTGATTTCTTGTACAACTTGACCAATATTAACACCTAGTGGACCAAGGGCTGGACCCATTGCACCTCCGGGGGAAGCAGATCCGCCATCAACTAGTAAATCAACTGTTACAATTTCTGCGCTCATGAATAATTCCTCATGTAGTAATGTTCTGTCAAGTCAGATGCAGAAGAACTCTACTTAAAGGTAACGATTTTTAACTAAAGTAAAAAAACTGATTCACTGAAGATTTTCAGATGTTGACTATTTACCCAATAATTCCAATTAGTAAGTTTCTCTCAATTTTTTTCTTTAATCAAAATCTTTATAATAAAAGCTTAGGTTTTGAAATCGTAAGATTTGGAGATATGATTATGTCATCTAAACCGATGGATATACTAAATCAAGCTCGTGAAAATAGAGTATTAATTCGATTGAGAGGAAATCGACGAATGAGAGGAATTCTCAAAAATTATGACATCCACCTCAATCTAACTCTGGCAGATGCTGAAGAAATAGGTGAAGAAGGAAGTACAAAATTGGGTGATATTATTGTCAGAGGAGACAATGTCATCATGATTAGCCCACCTCCAAAATAATCTAAGGAAGGATAAGAAATGACAAAGGGAACACCATCATTTGGAAGGCATAATAAAAAATCGACCCACATAGTCTGTAGAAGATGTGGTCGTCACTCTTTTCATAAACGTCACAAAGAATGCGCTTCTTGTGGTTTTGGAAGATCCTCGAAAATTAGAGCTTATGCCTGGCATAAACACTAAGTCTTTGCTGTGTTTTTAATGATTCAAGACCGAACATGTGGTAAATAAAATCATATGAAACTGGGCCGGTAGATCAGCCTGGAAGATCGCTTCCTTGGCATGGAAGAGGCCGCGAGTTCGAATCTCGCCCGGTCCACCATTTCCTTCATTTTTGTTAAAATTTCTCAAGATTGCTTATTCGAAATTTCCTTCAAGGAAATCATCTCTATTGATTCTTAAAATAAATTTATATATTGATTAGGTAGCTTTAGAGGTATGGAAAAGTCGTATGATGAGGATTTAGCAAAACTTATGTCAGAAGCACGCGACTTATTCAAAAGTGCAAACTTTGCTGACTCTGCTAGAAAGTATCTAGAAGCTGCTAGAAACCAAGAAGCTGCAAGAGGAATTGCTCAAGCTGAAGATCTATATCATGAAGCCATTAGAAATTTCATAAGAGCTTCTGAAGAGAACAAGGAAAAAAAGCAATATCGAATGAGTGCTCAAAATCTCTATTATGTAGTATATGTTTTTAAGAAACTAAATTCCGAAGACGACTGGAAAGCAGCAACAAATGCTGTTGTTGACGATTTAGTTAATGCTGCACAAGAGTATTTGCTCTGGAATGAATATGATAGAGGTATCATACTAATCTCCACAGCTTGTTTCTTTCTGTTTTCAATCGAAGATTTTACAGGAGCTGAACAATACTACTTGCAATATATTGAACAAATTAAAGATGACCCAGGGTTTACAAGAGCACAACAGATACTCTACTCAGCAGGTCATGCAATAAAAGCTGTAAAAGATTCTGACACAACTTCACTGCTTAATGCTCAACAATTAGTTGGCAGTCATCTCAAACCTGGTTTAAGTCAAATTATGGGAGAATTATTCTTTCCAGCTTTAGATGATGCAATGGATACAGTTGTAAGGCTATTTCGCTCGAAAATTAAACTTCCTAAGATCATTCCTGAAATTAAAATTTCACGTGATTTAGTGTTAAGTGAACCCACCGATTTAACAATTCATCTAGAAAATGAAGGTGAGGGTGATGCATTCAACGTTAATTTCAGATTGAATATTCCAGATGGCGTTGAAGTTATCGAAGGTGTGAGAGAATTTACTGTTGATCAATTACTTACCCATCAAACCTATGAACAAAAACTAATTGTCAGATGTATGTCCTCTACTGGTGAAATTGAACATGAAATTAATGCCAATATAACCTTCTATGACCAGTTACAAACAAAGCAAACAATGATGATTGGACCATACGATTTGGTTTTCAGAGAAAAAAGTCTAGTTAAGGAAATCGAGAATTCACTCGTAAATCTATCAGACGAAAATGAAAAACTAAATGAAGTATTTTCTTCTATTTCAATAATTCCGAAGGATATCAGTGATCTATTAATTCAAATGGTTCCAACGATTATCAAAGAATCTAAGGAATTATTAGACAAAGAGCAATTTGAAACTATACAAGCTAATATCACAAACATTGGAAGAATTCATGAAACCCTGAAAATGGTATCCAGTAAAGAATTTCTGAATCGAATTGTAGAAGCTCGTCAAGCATTTGTAGATGAAGAGCTTAACAAGTTTAGAGAACAGCTTTCTGAAGAATTTGAGCAAGAACGAGAAAATATAAAACAAGCTGCAGAACAGGAAAAAATCAATGAACTTAACGTCTTAAAAGCTTCATTTGAAGAGGAAAAACAGAACTTAACACTTGAATTAGATTCTCAAAAGGAGACAGAGCAACAAGATCTAATGTCAAAATTAGATGAGAAACATAAACAAGAAATTGCTGAACTAGAGGAAGAACACAAAAAAGCAATGGACAAGGAATTACAAACACTAAATGATAAATTCGAAGAAGAAAAGAAAAGAGTTCTACAAGAACAAGAAGCAGTTTTGAGAGACGAATTCCAGAAGCTTTTAGCAGACAGCCAAGGTAAAAGAAGACGTTAATTCTTTTACACATCTTTCTTATTTTATTACGATTATTCCTTTACTTGTGTCAATATTAATTATATCTCCTGATTTTATACTTTCAATGATGTTTTCATCAGGTTGATCTACTAATGGGATTTCTGCAAGAACAGCACCAGCGATAACAATAGTTTCTGCTTGGTTTGCAATCATTGCCAAAGGAGCTACATCATTTATACTTAATCCATAAATAACATAAGAACCAACAGTGGAACCTTGACCTTCTGGAAAAACGAATATCTTATCCTTTATGCTTTCACCAAACAAGTTATTTTCAGGATCAGTTATTTTTCCAGTTTTAGCATCAACTCCTCCAAGAAAAGAAATGGGTGATGAAGACACAAGAGCTTCTCCCTCAACTTCTCCATCTACAATAGTTCTAACATTAATCTCTCTCATTCTACTACAATCTCCATTATTTCTTTTATAGAGAGTAAATTTACATTTGTTCGATCTCCTTTAGTAAGATAAAAGGAAGCCTTGGCTGAATTGGTTATAACGTTTCTATAATTCTTTCGAACAGCTGGGGATACTACCATACATGTTTCCGTATAAACTTTTACACCTTTGTTTTCTAAGTCAGCGATAATAGTAGTAGCTTCTTCTTTCCGAGCTAATTTTTTAGATGTAAAAACCCAAAATTCAATCCCATCTTTTACCCGTTTATCCTTTATACTCGTTCTGATCAGCTCTAAATCTTCTAAACTGGCATGAGGGCAACCTATTGCTACTAATTCAACATTTTCAGAAATCTGACTAAAATGCTCATATACTTCTTTCAAATCTTTATTCGTAAATATAGCGTTTTCATCTATCCCTGAGAGATCCACATTCTTTGCTTCAGGTGTTATATCCTGTATGTGATAGATGGGAACACTGCCAGATGCTGCCATGGCAGAAGCAAGCATTTTAGCTTCATCTAGATTCAGTTTCTCTATATTTACAAAGATTGGAATAGAACCTCTAAAATTGTCACCATACCAATAACCCATAGCTGAGAAGTCAGACAAGGATTTGATATCTGTTTTAACATTCACAAGAATCTTAGGAACTCGATTTTCGGATAGGTGTAATCCATAATTTGGTGTTGCTCCAATTAACGCTGCAGCAAGAGAAGAAGGACCACCCTCTCTATTTGTTCTAGCACCAAAAAAACTATTTGCCATCACAACTGCAGATGATTCACTCCATGCTAAATGGTCACCATAAGCTGGTTCATAACCAATCAAATATGGAGTGCATGTTAGTGTTTCTTCGATTCCCATCTTATTATATTCTTTGATGATCTCGAATTGTTTTTCTACAAAGTTATCTTCTATATTCATTTCTTGCCATTTTTCTCTATCCATTCCAGCTGGATTCAGCCAGCTTGGAACTTTCACCTTTACGTTATCCTTTGACAATAACTCAAAAAGCGAAAAGATAGCATCACCTACTGTGTAATAAGAAACTCCCGCGATTTGAGCACTTTCAATAGGAATCAGTTCAGTGGCATTGTTTACTTCACCAATCTTAACCAACAGATGCATACACTTAGCAAGTGCTTCTCCTTGTTTTCCAGCCAATATATTCTCTTGTTCTTTTGTAAGATGCATATAGGACACTCAATTATTTTTAATTGCAGTTTTCGTTTTTTTCAATTTGTAATAGTAATCACAATGCTCATTGAGAGCACAGATGTCGCATTTTGGTTTCTGCTTCAAACAACATTCTTTTGCGTGCTTTACTATTAGAGCATGATACTCCTTGTACAGTTGTATATCTGTAGGCAGTTCATTAATAAATATTCTTTGGAGATTCAAATAATCTCTTTCTTTATGAATACCTAATCTATTGAAGATTCTGAAAGTATAAGCATCAATAACAAAATACAACTTTTCGAACCAATATAACAAAATTGAATCAGCTGTTTCAAATCCTAAACCATTAACAGATAATAATTCTTCACGGGTTGGATTTGGATTATTTGCCAACAATTCTATCAGATTCTTCAACCTTTTAGATTTAACTCTGTAATATCCACTAGATTGAATTAGCTCTTCAAGTTTATTTATCGGTATTTCTTTCAAACACCCAATTGTTAAACAATCAGCTTCTCTCAGCTTATTAAGAGCTTTTTCAACATTTACCCAGCTTGTTTGCTGCGTTAAAACCGCCCCTATAGCAATCTCCAATCCTTCTCCTGGCCACCAATTTTGGGCTCCATAATGATTAAAAAGGATTCTATATACTTCTACTAGCTGATTATTCATTAACAATAATACTAGAGGCTGTTAAAAAAAACTTGCTAAAAGTGGTAAATGAAAAAACTGAAACTTTAAATGAAATAGAGTTAAATGAAAATCGGTTAAATTGACTTCTGAAGAATCTGAATTGGAATTTGAAGCTGTAGCATGTCCAGTATGCGAGAGCGAAAATACGAAGATTACACATAAGATAATGGAGATTCCCCATTTTCCACAATTGTGGTTTATCAATTTAACATGTTTTGATTGTCAATACAAACACAATGACTTTCTTAATCTTGATATCAAAGATCCAGTAAGACTAGTTTATCACGCACAGAATAAAGAGGATTATACAACTAAAATCATCAGAGCAGCTAATGGTACTATAAGCTTTCCCCAGATAGGTGCAATGATTGAACCTGGCCCCAGTGCGGATGGTTTCATTAACAATATTGAAGGTATCCTACAAGATATCAAAGACAAGGCAAAATTTCTTCTTAATAATTCAACATCAGATGAAGAAAGAGTGAAAATTAGTGAGTATATCGATTTGTTAGATGATTACATAAAAAATAATCTCCCAATAGATATAGTAATAGAAGATCCCTATGGTAACTCATCCATCCTCCCTAATAATCCCGCAAATTTGGAAACTACTAAACTAACACCTGAAGAAGCTGAGAAATTAAAAACAGGTTTTACTGTTTTTGACAAATAAAGAAGAATCGTTTTGTTATTGTCTTGAAGTGAATTACAAAAATATTACAAAAATAATACAGAAATAGGATTTTAGAAAATAGCACTTATTCAATGTTGAGGGTGATTTTTACATCAAGAGCTGATACCCCATCTCCCTTTTCATAGACGAAAAATGGATTGATATCCAGCTCCTTTATCACAGGAAAATCATCTACTAACAATGCAATCCTAAGTAAAGTATCAATCACGGCGGGAATATCAGAGGGTTTTTCTCCTCTTACTCCTTGTAGAAGTGTATAAGTTTTTGTTCTCCCAAGCATTTTTTCTGCTTCCAATTTAGTCAGTGGCGCTAAACCAAATGCTACATCCTTGAAGAAATTTGTGTATACCCCACCAAGTCCAACCATAACTAGAGAACCAAATTGTGGATCTTGCATAGAACCAACGATAAGCTCTTTTCCTACAGCTTCCATTTTTTGAATATCCACCGCTATTAATTTAGTTTCAGGATGATGTTTCCTTCCTGCTGCTATAATTTCCTTGTAGGTTTGAATGGCTTCCTCTTTTGTTTTTATGTTTAGCCTAACTCCTCCAATATCTGTCTTATGAACGATGTCTGGACTGGTTATCTTCATCACCACAGGGAAACCAATTTGTTCAGCGAATTTTCCTGCTTCCTCCTCTGATGCTGCTAGCATTGTAGAAGGTGTCTTAATTCCATAAGCTTTAGCAACTTCAATAGCTTCAGTACCTAACAGATTACTTCTATTCTCTGATTTTACTTTTTCAAAAATCTCTTTTACTCGTTCTTTATCTCGTTCTAGATCAGGAATATCATCATCAATTTGTCGATACTTAATATTTTGATATTCTACTAGTGAAGCCATAGCTTTTACTCCTCTCTCTGGATGAGGATAACAAGGAATTCTATTCTTCTTCAGATAATATATACTTGGACCTAATATTTCTCCTCCAATGAAGATACTAACTATGGGTTTGTCTGGGTACTTCTTATGAATCTTTACTATCTCATCTGCAGTTTCTTGACCTTCAGTCATTGCTTGGGGAGTAAGGATAACAACAACAGCATCTACTCCATCATCTTTCAAAGCCAATTCTAATACGCGTCCATAATCCTCGCCTTGTGCAGTTCCTAGAGCATCAATTGGATTGTTGAAGTTAGCTGCTGGTGGTAAGAAACTTCTTAGTTCTTCTTTGAATGATGGTGATATCGTTGCTAGTTCTAGTCCATTTCTTTCAGCTTCATCTGTAGCAAGAATACCTGGTCCTCCAGCATTAGTTATAATGACTATTCTGTTTCCTTTTGGTATTGGCATGAAACTGAATGCAAATGCCATATCAAAGAGCTCCTGTGAATTATCTGCACGAATAACACCACATTTCTCGAAAGCTACATCATAAGTTGTATCTGCACCAGTCATACTCCCAGTATGAGATGATGCCGCTTTAGATCCTGCTTCTGATCTACCTGCCTTGATAACAATTACTGGCTTCTTTCGAGTGACATCTTTACAGACATCAATGAAAGCAGGTCCTCTACTAATACTTTCAAGATAAGCCAAGATAGCTAAAGTATGCTCGTCATCTGCTAAAGCTTCTATGAAATCGGTTTCATCTAAATCTGCTTTATTTCCAAGAGAAACAAAGCTGGAATAACCTATTCCTTCAGCACGACTCCAATCTAAAATTCCTGTTAGAAGTGCACCGCTTTGGCTTAAGAATGCAACCTCGCCTTTTATGGGTGATCGATCTGCAAAACTGGCATTAATAGGTGCGGAAGTATCAATAACCCCTAGAATATTTGGTCCTACGATTCTTATTCCATGTTTCTTAGCTATTTCCACAATTTCTTCTTCAAGCTTCTTTCCTTCAGGTCCTGTTTCTTTAAAACCTGCTGTTATAATTGCAGTATACTTGACTCCCTTTTTTCCCATGTCATCCATCAATGTTGGTATGAATCTTGCAGGTATACAAACAACTGCTAGATCAATAGAAGTAGGAATATCGTTTATGTGTTTGTAAACTTTCACACCTTCTATTTCTCCATATTGATCTGCTTTAGGATTAATTGCATAGAGTTTTCCCTTAAAACCACAATCAACCATATTTCTTAAAACTGCATAACCAACTTTTTTCTTATCTGGACTAGCTCCTATAATAGCAACACTCTCTGGATGGAATAGTTTATCCAATTTTTTCAATGCCAGTCAAGTCACCTAGTTCAGCGAAATTGAGAAACATTTTAAGGTTGTCGTTATGCAATCACAAAACTGCTCAAAACCCACTATTTGTTATTCCCAAGTTAAACTTTCTTTATCTGAAACTGGCATCTGAGAAAGAAATTCCTCTTCTGTCATATGTTGACTTGCTAGAATCTGTGAGATGACAGCAAAAAGATCTAAACCTTCTCCATAAATACCTATTTTTTTATCTATTAAATCATCAGGAAGATTTGAAATCTCTCCATGTGGGAACGCACCAAATATAAGAAGAGGATTTGTAGCATTGTATATTAATTTTGAATAATCTGTAGAAGAGAGTTGTTCTCCTTTTACACTGAATTCAACAATCAAATCATGCTTGGATTTTAATTCCTTCAGAAGTTCTGGTAAGGTTTTTTCAGATATACCCATTAAGGGAGTAGGGGTTTCAGAAGGTATTTTCTTCTCTTGAAATAATTGAAGAATCAATCCATTAAAACGATCCATGTTCTTCGGAAGTCTTATTTCAGGATTAAGTTCAATAACCTTATTTCCATATGTATGGATAATTACTTCCAATCTTTGTTCTCTGGCTAAAATAGATCCAAAACAAGAAAGAAGTGCAAAATGAACTATATCGGGCCTTCCTCTTTTTTCCAAATTTGGTAAATTCTTAACTAAATCACCATGATATCCTATATCCAACATAACTTCAGATGGAGATTTTTTTAGTTTGGAAAAGAATTGTCTAACCTTGATATCACTAAGAAGTTCTTCTGGAAAACTTTCCAATGATGAGTCTGCTAGAAGTATTGATAGAAATTTAGCCATGATTGTACATACAATCTATCACATGGTTATTTTTCAACTTTACTGATTCAAATCAAAAATCTAGTCAAACCACAACTCCTAAAAGTATACAAGAAAAAACGAAAATAATGAGAAAATGCTACCTGGTAGAGTATAACCTCCTTGAATATAGGAAATCTCTAGAATTGCAAAAGAAAGTCAGAGACATTAAAGAAAGCAACAGAGATTTTGATGATTTCTTACTGGTATTGCAACACAATCCAGTCTTTACAATTGGAAAACGAGGTTCAAGAGAGGATATTCTTGCACCTGAAGAAGTTCTGGTGAAGGAAGGAATTGATGTTCTAGAGGTCAAAAGAGGAGGAGAGGTAACATATCATGGTCCAGGACAACTTGTAGGATATTTTCTTTTAAACCTTACAAGATTAGGAACGAGCGTTGACCAATTTGTTTGGAAAATGGAGGAAATTCTTGTAAAACTTCTAAACAAATATGGAATCAATGGGTGGAGGATGGAGGGATACCCTGGTGTTTGGGTAGACTATCAGAGAAGAAATTGGAAAATGGCAGCAATAGGTGCAAGAGTATCAAAAAAGATTACATCTCATGGATTAGCACTAAATGTAAATACAGATATGGACCATTTTCGTTTGATTGTTCCCTGTGGAATTACAGAATTTGATCCGATTTCAATGGAACAGTATTTAGGAAATACTTTAGATATAACCGAAATCTATGAACATTTTGAAAAGGTCTTCGAAGAAGTATTCGAACTGAAATTAGAAAAAATTTCTGTTAATGAATTTGAAGAGATGGTGGAAAAGAATGCCTCAAGTTAAGAAACCCGAATGGCTTAGAATTGGTAGAGTTGATAGAGAGAAAATCAAAGAAGTTCAACAGATTTTACGTAAATTAAATTTACATACAGTCTGTGAAGAATCAATGTGTCCAAACATCGGTAAATGCTTCGAGAAGAAAACAGCAACATTTCTTGTAATGGGTGATGTTTGTACAAGAGCGTGCAAATTCTGTGATATTAAACATGGAAAACCAGCACCTTTAGATCCGCATGAAATTGATCATGTTGCTGAAGCAGCTAAGACCTTAGGATTAAAGCACGTTGTAATAACATCTGTAACAAGGGACGATATTCCAGATGGTGGTGCAGATCATTTTGCAGGAATTACTAGAAAACTAAGAAATTATGATGAAAATCTCATAATTGAACTTCTTATACCAGATTTGAAAGCCAAAGAAGAAGACATTAGAACAGTTGTTGAAGCTAAGCCTGATATAATCAATCACAATGTTGAAGTTGTTCCTAGATTATTCAAAAAGGTAACACCACAAGCGAATTATAAGAAATCACTAGAAGTATTGAAGCTTGTAAAAGAAATGAACCCAGAAATCTATACCAAATCTGGATTGATGGTTGGCTTGGGAGAGACAAAAGAAGAAGTAATTGAAGTAATGAAAGACCTTAACGAAATAGAGTGTGATATTCTAACAATCGGCCAATACCTGAAACCTCCAAGTTCTGATTTAGAGATAGAGGAATTTGTTCACCCAGATTTATTCAAAGAATATGAGCAAATTGCATATGATATGGGATTCCAATTTGTAGCTTCTGCGCCTTTTGTAAGAAGCTCATTTAATGCAGAAGAAGCCGATTTCTTATTAGAAAATTGAGGAGTCAAACAGACCTTCTTTTGTTCGAATAATTATTCTATTCAGTTAGTTCTGCTTGAATTTCCACTTGAGTTTTGTTTTGTATAAGATTTTTCAGACTATTAGAAATAGTGAAAAATGCCAAATAACATAAAGCAACCTCAAAGATTAAATCCCATGCAAAAATCAGGATTGTTACAAATACAGTTGATTGTGCAAATCCTCCGTTTGATGATATTTCTACCCATCTTGTATTCGCTATAAACTGTGCAATAGACCAAATAGTAGCGAAAGATAAAGTTGTTATGAACATACTTAATGCTCTTTTTCTCAATTGCGGATCTTTCTGATATATGAACCAAACAATATTGAAAACAGCAAATAGAGCAAAAAACAATACAGAAGGCCAAGCAAAAACATTTCTACGTGATGCAACATCTCCAGCAATATCCTTGCTTACTAAACCATTTCTTATTGTTCTAAATACAAAATAGGAGATCAGGATAATTCCTGCTGGAAGTGCGAATTTCATGTATTTTCTATTGGGAATAAAATCACCGAAGATTATTCCAACTAAAGCGACAACAGCTCCTTCTGATCCTCCCCTGAGTAGACACGCTGGTATCCAATGTAAATCTAGATTAAAGAAGGTAGCATCAATAATATATCTTACATCTACTGCTGTCATTACTAATTCAAAAATAGACCAGATTATAATACCTGTAAGAAAGACAAAGAGATAGTCATATTTCTTAGCAAAAACTATGAATAAGATACATATCAATAATCCAATAAGTATCAGAATCAATTTGAAACCATAATCTTGAGCAAATAAACCGTCTCTAATCATAAATAATTCAAGTGCCATCTTATCACCATTTAGTTTTACACGTTTGAAATGTACTTTTTAATTCTTGGAATATTTGAAAGAACACTAATTGATAAACTTTTTAGAGGAGAAGACAAAACTTAAAAAAACGATGACAAGGGAGTATAAGTAGATAGGGGGCACTAGCTCAGCCTGGTTAGAGCGTCCGGCTCATAACCGGATGGTCGGTGGTTCAAATCCGCCGTGCCCCACCAAAATTTGTTCTAACCGCAAGTCTTTATTATAGAGCGCTGTATTATCATTACTTGTCTAATAGGTGAAATATTTTGGATTCAGCGTTTCAACAAATTGTTGAGGATATCAGAACCTTACGAATTCAAGGAGCAACAAACATTGCAATTGAGGGAGTGAAGGCTTTTGCTTCACTTGCTACTCGTCTTGAGGTTGCTTCATTTGATAAGCTTTTCGAAGAACTGGAAAAGGCTAGACATGTTTTAGCAACAGCTAGAGCTACTGAACCCGCATTACGAAATGGTTTGCGATACATCATCTATAATCTACACGAGAAAGCTAAAACAGTCAAGGAAGCAAAAGATATTGCAAATTCCTTTACACAAGAGTATGTCAATCTCCTCAAAGAATCAAAACAGAAAGTCATTTCTTATGGTGCTCATAGGATTAAACCTGGAAGTACTATAATGACTCATTGTCATTCTTCATTGTCTACAGGAATAATATTAGAAGCACATAAGCAAAATAAGGACATACAAGTATTTTGTACTGAAACCCGTCCTTTATACCAAGGTCGAATTACAGCAAAAGAACTGGTAGAAGCAGGAATAACAACTACACAAGTAGTTGATAGTGCAATGAGATGGGTATTGAACAGACACGATGTCGATATAATAATTACTGGTGCAGATGCAATAACTAGTCAAGGTACAGTGATTAATAAAATTGGTACACGCTTATTAGCTCTTGCTGCAAAAGAGATGGATATACCTTTCTACACAGCAATTAATCTACTCAAGTATGATCCTGAAACAAGCATTGGAAAGCTTTCAGAAATTGAAATGAGAGCTGGAGCAGAAATTTGGGAAAAACCTCCTGATGGTTTGAATTTCCTGAATCCTGCATTTGAAACAGTTTCTCATGATTTAATAGATGGAATCATAACTGAGTCAGGAGTATTTTCACCATCAATAGTTTATATGATAATTAAAGAAAAGTATCCGTTTATGATAATAAGTGAGGATACTTAGAAAATTTAAAATTAATTCGGTGACATTTATGAAAGAAAAATATAAAGAATTATTAGTTGCTCGCTATTATGTAGAGCATGTAAAATCAGTCGAAACAGCTGCAGAAGAAATATGTGATGAAGAAAGTGTTGGTACATGGACTAAGCTTACTACAATTGAGAACACAGAGATTGATATTATCCCAAGACTTCGAGCTGAAATCTTAGACACCAAAGTTCATGGAGATCATGATGGATATCAGAGCGGAGAAGTTCTAATCGGTTTTAAAACAGAAACCTTTGATACTGAGGCAGGAATTACTAGTATTCTCTCTATGCTTGCGGGTAATCTGTTTGGTTTGGGTGCTCTTCGAAATATAAGATGGATAGATGTGGAATTTCCACGAAGTATTGCTGAAAACTTTCCAGGACCAAAATTTGGCGTAAAAGGAGTACGAAAAATATTAGGAACAGATAAAGACGAATTCCCAAACCGACCTCATGTAGGGACCATAGTTAAACCAAAGATGGGTTTAACAGCTAAGGAATGGGCTCAAGTAGCTTATGAAGCAGCAATGGGTGGTGTAGATTTCATTAAGGATGATGAAAATCTAAGCGATCAGGCATTCTGTCCTATATCAGACAGAACTGTTGCTGTACTAGAAAAAATGGATCAAGTGAAAGAAGAAACTGGTAGAACAGTAATTCATGCAGTAAATGTAACTGCAAAACATGATGTTATGTGGAGAAGGATAGAAGAAGCCATAGATAATGGAGCTAAATGTCTAATGATAGATGTTATCTTGACTGGATTTCAAGAATTAGCTCAAATGGCAGCAGATCCAAGTGTTAAGGTACCAATTCATGTACACAGAACCATGCACGCAGCTTTTACCCGTAACCAAAAACATGGTATTTCCATGCTGCCTGTTGCAAAAATTGTACGAATGGTTGGTGGTGATCAACTGCACATAGGATCGTATGGTCAAGGTAAAATGGACACAGAACTGGATCTTGAGCTTCAAATTAAAGATGCAATGCTTAATCCTATGTATGAGTTTAAACAGACTTTTCCAGTTGCATCTGGTGGTCTATATCCAGCTAAAATACCTAACTTGATAAAACATGGTGGTAATAACATCATAATTCAAGCTGGAGGAGGAATTCACGGTCATCCAGATGGAACAAGAAAAGGTGCTATGGCAATGAGGCAAGCTTTGGATGCTACTCTTAAGAACATCTCTTTGGAAGAATATGCTAAAGACCACATAGAACTCGCTAGAGCACTTGAAAAATGGGGAAACTAAACTTTCTCTAACTCTCATTTCTTTTTTGAATAATCCTTAATAATATGATTTTACTATAGTTGAATTTATGTTAAGCAACTATGTTGAAGTTAATGGAATAAAAATGCATTATTTTGATAAGGGAGAAGGACAGCCCCTAATTTTTCTACATGGTGGAATAGGTACAGCAGAATTTAACTGGAAAGATCATATCGAATTCTTCTCAAAGGATTTCAGAGTTTTAGCTCTGGATAGTAGAGGACATGGAAAAACAGACAATCCCTCAGGAGAATTTAGTTACAGACTTATGGCAGATGATGTAGCAGCAATGATACGTGAATTAAGTTTAGATAAACCCTTAATCATAGGGTGGAGTGATGGTGGTCAAATTGCATTTGAGATTGGGATTCGTCATCCTAGTTTAACCAAAGCTATTATTGCTGGAGGAGTTTTAAGCGAAATCACAGATTATTATGCTAATGCAATGAAAGGCTGGGGTATCGAAGGACCAGGACAAGTAGATATTGAAACAATGATGGAAGTAGTTCCACAGTTTACACAAAAATTACCAGAGCTTCATTCATCAGTCTATGGTGACGAATATTGGAAAAAACTTGTTCAAGATATATCAAGAATGTGGTGTGATCCTGATGCATTTCCTGGTGAAGAAGTAGAAAAGATAGAAGAACCAACATTGATTATAGCTGGAGATCGTGATGCAGCCAGTTCAATAGATGAATGTGTGAAGATGTACAAGAAGATACAAAATGCTGAACTTGCAATAATTCCAAAAGCTGGTCATGATGTATATGAAACAAAACTGGAGATATTCAACGTGGTAGTAATGGAATTCCTAAAGAGACACATGCAAGAAGACTAGAATCATATAATGTATGGTATAGCAGGTGGATCCAACCCTAATAATCTGAAATATACACTTAATTGACCTCTGTGATGAAGACTGTGTTCTAACATCTCTAGAAGGATTTCTTTCTTAGTAGCAATTCTATTGAAATCCTTTACTTGATCATTCAGTATATCGTCTGTTAAATTATCTAAATACCTCTTTGTTTTTTCCACTACATGATCATATAAATTCAATATTTCTTGGGAAGTACTGAACTCTGTTAGATTATATGACAGAGGTGTCCACTTATTTATAGCGATTCCAGTTGAATAAAATTCAAGAGATCTAATCATGTGAAGTATAATTTCACCTAAAGGACGACCATCTTTGACAGGAACCTTGAATACCATTGGATCGGGATGAATAACATTTTCCTCCATCAAATCTTCCAGAGATAAGGATCCTGCTAGATTACTAAGATATACCCTTGTTTCGGTTAAGTGCCTGTAAATGGCTTCTTTTAGAAAATTCTTAATCATTTCTTTCTCCACGCTTTCATCCCATTTACAACTTAAAAATCTTCTATTTCTTCTAAATAATCGAGTTTTTGATAAAAGTGCCTAACAGAAAAATTAAAAATATGAGCCATAACAAAGAAGATAGTTGGTTCTGCGCTAATAGTCTAGTGGCTATGACTTCAGCCTTCCAAGCTGAAAACCCGGGTTCGATTCCCGGTTGGCGCACCAATAATTACAGCTCGTGTAGTCTAGTTGGTAGGACTCAGCCCTGCCACGGCTGGAACCCGGGTTCGAATCCCGGCGCGTGCACCATTTTCTTCTTTTTAGACTCATAAAAAACGAAAATGTAATACGGACGAGTCTTCTCGGTCATATTTGTTTTGTTATTTGTGTACTCAAATTGAGCTCTGAGTAATTATGGATGAACATTTTCTGTTTAATTTTAATGATGAAGGAAAAGAACCTTCTCCCGAAGATAAATCTAATCCATTTGGTAGCTCGGAAACTGATAAGGAATTAGAAGATTTATTAAGCAATCAAGAAGATCCTGATAATCGCTTTTCTAGCCATTCTGTAGATTCTTTCATTCAACAAGTTCTTCGTGCAAATCGTATTTTAGGCATTGGTGTGGGGGGCGCTGGATCAAATGCCATTAACAACATTATGGGACGTGGGGGTATCGTTGGGGCCACTACTGTTGCTGTTAATACAGATGCAAGACACCTTTTAAGTACCCAAGCTGAACAAAAACTTCTGATTGGTCGTGAACTGACCAATGGAACAGGTGCAGGTAACGATCCAAACATAGGTCGTGCTGCTTCAGAAGAAAACGAAGAAGATATTAGAGAACTTGTCAGAGGTCATGATTTAGTGTTTGTTGCTTGCGGTTTAGGAAAAGGAACAGGAACAGGAGCTGCACCATATGTTGCTAGAATTGCACAAGAAGAAGGATGCCTTGTTGTTAGTGTCTGTACTTTACCTTTTGCTTCTGAAGGACAACCTAAGATGGAAACAGCATTAGAAGGTTTAAATGAACTAAATGAATATTCTAACACAATTATTGTTGTTCCAAATGAAAAACTACTGATGTATGCACCAGACTTCACTTTATGGGACGCTTTCAAACTAGCAGATGACGTCTTAATCAATGCAGTAGTAGGTCTCACAGAGCTGATTGTTCTTCCCGCAAGGGTTAATGTAGATTTTGCAGACACCAAGAAAATTCTTCGTCGTAGTGGACCAGCTGTCATTGGAGTAGGAAGAGGTAAAGGAGAAAACAGAGCTATTCAAGCAATTACAAATGCACTTTCAAATCCATTACTGGATGTTGACATTAACTCATCTACAGGTGCTCTAGTTAACATAAAAGCTAACAAGAATATCTCAATGACTGAAGTTGATACAATAACTACTATGATTACAGATCAAATTCACCCTAAAGCTGAATTTGTTTGGGGTTGTAACATTGAAGAAAATATGCCAGACGACGAAATAGCAGTTACTGTTGTTATTGCTGAAGTTCAATCACCTTATCTTTGCAAACCAGATGATATTTCAATAGAAGCACTATGGAGAGATTAAAACATCTTTCTTTTTCATTATTTTTGGGTTTTTATTTAATGGTACTTAATTAATAGTAGTTAAAATGTCAAAATTTCAGATATATAATACTGAAGATCTTATAACTATAGAGTCTAAGAGACAAGCAATTGCAGTTATTGGGTATTCAATTTCAAAAACAAAAAACACCTCTCAAGTTCGTATATCACAGAGAGTTTTTAATTTTCTTGAATCACTCAACCATTCATATAGTGTCCAAGTAACAAAAGCATATGTTAGATTCTTCATCTTTGTCTCTGCACAAGATGCTGGAGAGGTTATAAACAAAGTTTCAATTCTTTTAGATAAGATTGATCGTATTGGCCCAATAGACTCTCATTTGGTATTTTCTCCCCTTAATCACAATAATATCGTCAAATATCTGCAAACATTAGAATATTCAACCACCAAGAAAACATCTAATCCTAGGATATGCCAGATAGATGACAGATTTTGGATTTTCTCATCAATGGTTTTTTCACAAAACAATTCTAGGTACTTTACTAAATATGCTAAAAATCTTTTATCTCATAAAGCAAGTGTTCTAAATTTAAGTACCCAAATAGTAAAGCGAGGTGGAAAACTAAAACGAATGAGAGCCATTGTATTCTACAATAATTTCTCTTCTTTTGTCGAGTGTGAAGAATATATAAAACATTTGAAAAGAATATCTCTTCAGTATAAGCAGAAATTATCATTTTCTCTAAATTTCCATACACGTAGGGAAATAAAACGTAGGGGATTCCTCTTCTTCTTTGGTTTGTCAAACGAAAATCAAGATTCTTTTCTTTGGAATGATATCATGAGGATTGACAAGCTAATTCCTTATCTAGAAGTGTTTAGCGACACAACTGTTCAAGAAGTTAAAGTAGAAGCAACTGAAGAAGTACTTACTGTAGAAAAAGAGAACCTACCTATCAAGAAAAAGATTCAAAAGGAATCTGTACATCTACCAAAAGATCCCGTCTTTCCTTATGGCAAAGAAGTTTCAAAATCAGATATTGATAAATTAGTGAAAAATATACCTGCACCAAAGTCTTAATTTCAACAGAAATTAATCATAGTTGTCTCTTCTTGCTCATTTTATTAAATATAGAACTGTTTAAAACGAAAAGAAATGTTGATAAGTTTAGTATAATCACCAGCTATTAGGTCGGTTTGAATGCAAAACAAAGAGTCATCTTCATCTTCTAAGAAACGGAGAAGAACGCGTAAATCACGATCATCAATTCTTTCACAGAAAGATATTGAAAAACAGGTTGTAGATTTATTGGTAAAAGCAGATGAAGCAATCAGAAATGATATGGATATGGCTCAAAAATATGCGTTACGAGCCAAAAAGATACAAATGAGGACAAGGATAAAGTTTCCCCCTCAATGGAAGAAACGCTTCTGCAAACACTGCAAGTCATTTCTTTCTCCAGGTATAAATTGCCGTGTTAGATTATCATCTACAAACAAGGTAATTGCCATAAAATGCTTTCAATGTGATAAATATACAAGAATTCCATATTATCGAAGAATGGAGGAAAAGAATGAAAGAAAGAATCAATAAAATTCGGCAAGAACCTGCGAAGATTAGAATAGGGAAAAAGGGGATTACAGAAGGAATTCTTCAAGAAGTTGAGGTTCTATTAAAACGGGAACAAATTATCAAAATCAAATGCTTGAAAGTTGTTCCCACCGAATCAACTAAAGCAATAGCTCAGAACATTGCTAATATAACTGGTTGTAAAATACTAGAGATAAGAGGTAAGACTTTCATTCTAGAAAAATAATGTTAAATGGAAAAGAGTTCTGGAAAGTGAAAAAATGGTTTATGTATTCATTTGTGTTGATTTTGACAGAGATTATGCATATCCTGTAAAAAACCTACAGCACGCTGTTAGT
This sequence comes from Candidatus Heimdallarchaeota archaeon, assembly GCA_016839875.1. The sequence continues at coordinate 38,323 of JAEOTK010000015.1, read as the reverse complement.
AAACCAATTCAACTAAAATCGTCAAGCGAGCTTCTCATAGATCCAGAAAAATCACTATCTATGAAAGGAACAATTAACGGTTTCAATCCTTTTATGACGTATCTTATAGAAAAAAAACTTCACTCAACATTCTATTTCGAAGCAAGAACAGCAAATATTTTCTTGCAGGAAATTTCAGAAAGTTCCAATATGCTCGATCAGCCATTCTTTGAATTTGGTGTTCATGGTTATGATCATGAAGACCTTACAGGAGAAGATACCGAATTTGGGTTTAGTAGAGAAGATGAGACAGCTATAATAAAGAAAGCTAAAGATGAATTGGAAAAACTCTTCTCTAGAGATATTAGTGGGTTTAGAGCTCCTTACATGAAACTTACTTCTAACACACTAGAAATTCTATCAACATTAGGTTTTATTCACGATAGTTCGATATACAAGGAATCAGATTGTGGAATCAATCCATATAAAACAAAGGAGGGAATTATGGAATTTCCTGTGATAAAAACTCCAAAAGAAAGCCCAATGAGAGGAATGTACACATACTTGTGGCCTTTGTTCGAGAATAAAAGAAGCTTAGAGGATACTGTAGACAATTATTTACATCTAGTAAACAATACAACAGATGATAACTCATTTATTTCAATTAACCTACATTCTTGGCACTTTGCATACAATATAGAGAAAAACCAGTTCCTATCCGAAGTGGAAATCACAAAAAACATTCGAGCTTTTGAGACGCTCATTTCAACTCTTGAAAAACAGGAAGAAGTAATGTTTTCAACACCTAAAAGATGGTTAGATGAGAATATTATTCTCTGAATTTCCATACAAATTCTGTTTTATTTCATTTAGTTCAGAAAGATAATAAATCTCTTTTAGGTTTCTCTTCATGTGATTTTCCTTGATTATTTCATCCCAATTCTGAAGAATTGAGGTAATATTCGATGAAGTCAACTTGTTAAGAGGAAACGATGCAAGATCGTTTCTTATGTGCTCATTAAGTTCAGAGGATGTCTTTTCTCTAAAATAATTTTCAAACACAAGCAGATTTAGAAACTCATTTACTATGCTATATACACTAGAGAAGGAAGGAATTGTTTCTTTGTTTTCAATTGATCTGAGGTACATAATATATTTGACTAAAGTTTGAAAAGGTTCTTTCTGTTGACTTATAGTTATGGGAATTCCAGCAACTTGGTTTGATCGAAAATCAAGAAGGTTATAGATTTTTTTATTCATTAATTTACTATAATAATGTATAAGTTCAGAGTTAAGTACTGTAAGAAGATAATGCCAATCGATTTCATTTGAATATTTCTTCTTTATTACCAATGTAGTAATATCTGTTTCATTTATGGTTTCAATTGAAGGAGAATCGATAAGTGCAAATCTATTATCTGCAGCTTGATAAGGACATACAATTTTCGGAGAATGATTTATCAAAGAAAGTGATCTATAAGCAGCAAAATCATAGAAATTATTTAAATTATATTTCTGTTGAGTTCTCTCTAGAATTGGTTTAAAGTGATCTAAGTAGGTTTTTATGTTTGGAAATTCTTCCAATTCCTTGTTTTTCAGAAATATCCAGTATTGATCTCTTTTTTTCCAACTATATCTACTGATGTCACTATTCTTTATCAGTAATCTTAGGTTTTTCTTCTCAAAATTTTCCAATACTACTTTCTTTTTTTCGGCTCCTTCATACACAGATTTAGATAGTTTCGTTAAACGAAAAATTCGATTATTACCTGTTGAACATCCTTTTCCAACATTACATATTCCTTCATAAACATCATATTTCTTATCTTCACTTAATCGATATTCTGATTTCTCTTCAATATAGGAAATAATTGGGGATTTCTCAAATGCCCAACTTCTTTCAGAAAGTGAAGATTGGTGTATGTTCAAAGATTTGAATCTGTTTTTATTAATCTCGTTGACAGGTTTGTTGTCCAAAAGAAGATACACTTCAACATCATTATCAGACTGGGATTTCTTTGTAACTGATACAATCGCAGTATCTACACCCAACCTATTTTCTGTTTGATCAAACAAGGACCGGTTACTTCGGAAATCTATTATTTCCTTTATAGATGCATTTGATAATAAGAAATTCCTTAATGATCTACTATCATATCCTTCCAACCAATATCTTGGCACAATTAAGGAAATAACTCCATTATTCTTGCAAAGTTGAATGCTTCGCTCCCAAAAGATATTTGAGATATCTCCATTCGGGTTATAAGTTGAATATATATTTGAATAGAATTTTCTTTCGTTTATTTTTAATCTGCGAGTATTGATGTAGGGAGGATTGCCAATAATAACATCAAATCCTCCTTCTTGAATTATCTTCTGAAAAGTAGCTGACCAATGAATACAATCCTCATTTATCAACCACTCTTCCACATTTTTTTTACTTTTTTCAGGAATATTTGCTATAGCCTCTTCCACAAATTCTCTATCTAGACCTCTTTTGGATGTCTTCACATTCTTTCTAGAGAAATATCCAACTAGAGAATTTCCGACAGCGAAATTTGGATCAGGCAGGAGAGCTTCTTCTGTTTCCAATAGTTCGAAGGACTTCTCAAAAAGCTTGAGCTTCGCTAATTCTATTGATTCGACAGAAAGATCTGTACCATAAATGTTGTTTGATATTATCTTTATCACAATGGAATTTCTCATTTCTATATCATTGAGAGTTCCAGGAAAGACTGACTGAAAATCAACCCCCAAAATTCTAAATAATTTCGAGTATAACTCAAATAGAAATTCTAATGCAGATAATAGAAATACACCCCAACCCATTGTGATGTCACATACTGCAAAATTAGGTAGGATTGTAGTAAGTAACAATGAAGCAATCTCTTTATTTTGATTTTTTAGAAAAACTTCAAAAGAAGAAATATGCTTATTTGAACCAATTTGATTATTTATCTTCTTTATTAGAGATTGTTCAATTGCAGAATTCACCATATATCTAACAATATAGTTTGGCGTATAGTAGCATCCCTGATTTTTTTTCAAGACACCTTCTAATGAAGAAAAAAGCTTTCTTTCCATACTTTGCATTTGCCTTTTAATTCCAGTTAAGGTATGTTGTTTCAAAGAGTCATACAAAGTAATCAAGATAGAATTATAATACATCCTTTTTCTCTTTTTCGTATAAAACAGATTTAATCTATATTAACTACGAATAAATGATAATCAGAGTATGTTTCAGTGAAAAGCCAATATATTTGCTATTTTACCTGCAGCCCGTTCCATATCTAAAAATAACAAACCTAGTTTGGTATCTGTTGTAGCACTAACAGTTAGAACAGCACTGTCTCCAGCTTGCATTGTAATTATATATCCATGATCCCCTTCAACAAATATCTTCTTTAGAAGACCTTTGTTTAATTCAGTTGCAACTCGCTCTCCAAGTGAAAGCATAGCAGCAGTCATGGCAGCAAATCTTGTCTCTTCAACTCTTTCAAGCACTAGTGAAACTATTGGGAGTCCTTCTAAGGAAACTATAGCAACATCAACAATCCCTACAGATTTGAATCTTAATTCATTTATACAATCTTTCAATTCAGCATTCACTGATTCCAATCCAAACTTTGAGCTGTAAATAGACAAATGAAATCACCGTTTGCCTTTCTTACTAAATAAAACAATAAAAGCACAACAACAAATACATGTCACATGGATGTATTGTTTTTGTATTACTTTTGTTTTCCATGAACTGATTGGAGCAGAGTATTTAGTACCTCTTTCCTTTTCTTTTTATCACTTGGTAAAGAGTGGGCTTCCTTAGGTGTAGCAAGTTTAAGTACTTCCTCAGTTGTTGTAGGCTTGTTTCTGTTAATTGAACGAAAATTATCAATGGCTCTGAAATAAGCATCGGATTCGTAAATGAACAGAGAGCCTGGCCCCACAAGAAATATCACGTTGGATTCCCTAATACACCACGCAGGATGAGCTGAATTATTGAAACTCTCAATTACAACAACAGAAGAGTTTTCTTTAATATAATCAAAAGAAGATTTAGTAGCTTCTGCATAATATTGACTATTTAGTGAGTAGTATTCATGTTCATTCTTAAACAACTTAATTTCCTTAGCTTTTTCAAGAATAGGTTCAGTTAAAGGAATGTCATTCCAAAATTTCGGATTTTTGTATATTGGTTCATTTACAAGATAAACGTCTTTAACGTCACCATTATGACAAGAAGTAAAACGTTGCAACAGTGTTTCACTTCCAGAATATTTCGAATAAAAAGTACTGATAGATCCTTCATTGAAGAAATCATAAGCCAATGCTTGAGTACTTACTCTATGAACAGGATTAGCAATAGTCTGAGAGATTTCACTTGAAGAATTTAAAATCAAATCAATTATATCTAAAGAAACAAGGTTGCCATAATTGCCAACATGTTCCTTAATTAATTCATGATGATAGTATAGATTATTTCCACTTAAAGGCTTAAGGGGGGTGGTTTGCAAGGAAAGATCTTTTTCAAAGAAATCGATAATATCTTTAGCTATAGTGGTTTTTCCAGAGTTATATTCAAGCAATCCTCCGACAAAGATTACAAAAGACATAGCATCTACCAAAAGAACATAAAATAATTCGTTGAAATATGTTTCGAATTATGTAAGTGAAGTAATAGAAATTCCTTCATAATTTTAACAGATGTTTCACTTGACTAACTATTTCATTAATTGTTGCTTCAGTTAATATCCTACCTTTTTCTTCTGTAGCAAGGGTTGGATCACCCCAAATTCCTGTAGGACTGAAGATTCCTTCTCCATCTGGGTTTCTTGTTAATCCTTTTCTATTCGGTCTAGAATCATAATCTTTCACAGCTTTACTCATATCTACACTTTCGGGGGCGATGTGCAGCATTATAGACGTTTCACTTTCATCAGCATGGGTTCCTCCTTCCTGTTGTAGAATGTTCCTACTATGTTTTTCTTCAAATTTAAGAAGGTTAAAATAATGAAGGAAAATGCCTTTATTTTCTAACTCTTCTGCTGCCTTCTTTAGAGGACGAAGAGTAGAGATACCTGTATTCAGAACATAAAATTTCTTTATCCCATAATTACTAATTGAATTGCAGATTTCCACTATTGTGTTTTTGAATGTTTCTTCACTAAGTGAAACAGAACCTGGATATTCAAGAAATGAAGGGTAATAACCATATTGTAGAGTGGGAAAGATAACTACAGGTACTTCTTCAGTAACTTGATCTTTGTAATATTCAGCCATTAGATAATCGTTGTTTAAGGGTAAATGAGGACCATGTTCCTTCGTTCTTGCACCTAATGCAAATAAGACAACCTCATATTCTTGTAGAACTTTTTCAGCTTCAATCCATGAAAGATTTTCAAGGTTAACTGATTGATAAGAGTCTAATGAAAATAAATCCTTTTGACTAGTCATTATAATATCAATGTGTACTATCTTAAAAACCTCGCTTAATTAAATACAAAGAACTATAGTTCTAGATACGCATAAAGCTTGAATTTTGTAAAATGGAGTACTTAAAAATCATTGAAGAAGTATCTATAATTATGAAGATTAAAAGAAATATCTCATTAGGAATAAGCTTCTTCATCATATTGATACTCTTATCAACTAAATTAGAAGCACATCATGTAGGAGAAACAATTACGAAAAATACTTCAGAAGGATCAATTTATACATTAACGGTTTTCGTAGACTCGACAAATACGGAAATATATGCAAATTATACTGTTTTTGTAGAATTGCTGATTGATCAATATGGTCTTGAAACAGTTAGATTCTCGAACATCAGAATTCATGCCAAGCTTGAAGGTGGGGCATTTTCAGAAAGTAAGAGCCTGGCAACTTCAGATATAGAATTTGAATCTACAGGCACAAATGCAGGTTTCATTTTTAACATATCCATGACTACTGCAACACAACTTGAAGTTTCGGGAAGAGCTGAATTCTATGAAAACGTTACAAGTTCGGGTCTTGATGTATATACTGATTCTGGTTGGTTTGCAGCTCATACAGTTACTGTTGGAGCTGAAAGAACAAATTTTGTAAGTATATTCTTAGTTGCAACTGCACTTATTGCTTTCACTCAAATATGGAGATTGTTTAGAAGAAATAGAAAATTGTGATGGTAAATATTCACTCAGTAAGCCAGTATTGCAATTGGATGAAAAAGAACCAACCTAATTGTAGAAAACTTCATAGCATGTGACGCATAGCGTCTTTGCTTACCAAAAAGCAAGAACATAACTAAAAATTACACAAAAGAAAGTGTGGAGCGGAGTCGGAGATTTGAACTCCGGTGAACGGTTTTGCAGACCGCGGCATAACGGCTTTGCTAACTCCGCTTTGTTGTTTTTGCATCTATTTTTATGCATCTTCTTTTTTTCTTTGATTAATAAAAAATCTTTCTATCCTTTAGATGTTAATTTTTCTTAACTTCAACCACTTCAGGAGGAGCAAAGTATTTATTTTATCCTTCTTACATTCTGTTGATTATAATGGGTTCTATTTCATGGGATTGGAAGGGTGAGCAGTTCAATGTCAAAGTTTTGTATTCGGTTGCTGGTGTTGCTACTCAGATCTTGGTAAATGAGGTTGAGACAGATAATAATATGCTGATGGATGTTGGTGATGGAATTCTTCGTGATCTTCTTTCTTTATCTAGAAGACATTACGACAACATCCATACCATACTCATAACTCATGGTCACTTTGATCACATGGGAGGACTATATTCTCTTTTGTGCTTCTTTCGAATGCTTAATCGTAAAGGAAATCTAACCATTGTTTGTCCTAAAAATGTAGTTGAACTTCAAGGAATCATTAAGACCTTTAGAGAGAGTTATGCAGATTCCAATCCTTTTCAGCTCGATGTTAAAGAAATTGATTCAGAAGTAACATTAAATAAAATTACCGTTACACCTTTTCCAGTTCAACATCGCGGTTCTATTATTGGTGGAGGAGAGTTACCAGACATACCAACACTAGGTTATGCTATCGAGAAAAAAGGAGAAAAAATTGTTTTTACAGGGGACACAGGATATTTTGACAAATTAAAAACTTACATGAGCAATGCCAATCTTGCTATACTGGAAGGTTCTCATAAAGAGAAGGGTTCTACTTTTCATCTATCCATTCCTCAAGCAGAAGAATTAGGTAAATTAGCTAAGAATCATCTAATTATACACAAAATTCCAGATTTCAAAGAATAACATATATTATGTAAATTTAACATAATCATCGAAAACTTTGTCCTTTTCTATCCTTAACGGAGGTCTCCATATGTTTTATATATGCAAAGTTTAATGTTTAGTAAGATAACATGGCTAGTAAAAAGCAACCCCAAAAGAAAACAACTAAAGCTTCAGTAAAAGGGAAAAATCAACCCCAAAAGAAAACAACTAAAGGTACCAAAAAAGGACCTGTTATTTTTGATAAAAATATTGAAAAGCATAAGAAAAAACAAAAAGAGGTTGTTGAAGTTGAAGAAAAAGAATCTGAAGCCTATAAAGTTAGTTCCTACATGATTAAGGTTGTTTTAATAGGTGATGCTGCAGTAGGTAAAACATCCATTAGGCAACGATACTTGGGTAAAGGTTTTCAACGCGAACATCTTGCTACTTTGGGGGCTGATTTTGCTGCAATTACTAAAACTATTGATAATCATGAGATTAAATTCCAAATTTGGGATCTTGCAGGTCAACCTATGTTTAAAAATGTTCGACCAAGATTCTTTAAAGGTTGCTTTGGTGCATTAGCAGTTTTCGATATTACACGAAAAGATACTTTCCAGAATCTATCAAGCTGGATGGAGGAATTATACCAATTCAGTGGAAGAGGTGTTGTTCCAATTATAATTTTAGCCAATAAAGTAGATTTAGAAGATGAGAGAGAAGTAACTCTTAAGGAAGCTAAGAAATGTATACAAAAGCTAAACGAAAAAACCAAAGAACTTGAAATAGAAAATTTCTTTCTAGAAACTTCTGCATTAACTGGGCTTAATATTGAAAAAGCATTTGAAATCTTAGGTCAATATATCATTGAAAGATTTTCCTCTGAAGACGAATAAACCATTTTATCTAAATCAATTTTGTAGCATAGAGTCCTACGAAAAGCAATTCACATACTAGTAAGATAATTCCAGCAATTATGTGCCCATATACAAAACTAACAACTGTACTAAATCCGTTTAGAATGAGACCCAAATAGATAAACAAATTATCAATAGACTGCAAAGAACGCATTATTCTTACGAAAATATTGTCATTTTCTACATTAGTTTCGCTCAATGGTTAAACACCTTAAAATCAATCTAGCTGTATTCTTTATTTACTTTTCTTCTTCTACTCTCCCATTTTCTTGTTCATTTGTTTTATAATACTTCTTCAGAATAAACCTAAGAAGTAGAATTAGAGCTCCTACGCTGAACATACCCACAAAAATCCAGTTATTAGTGCTTACTGACCATAAACCATACAAGATGCTAGTTTCATTTGAAAACGGATAGAAAAACATCATTTCATCATAAACAATCGCATCGAAAAAAATATGTGATACAAGACCTAAGAAACTCGATATTAGTGAAAACGTCCAGTTGAATTTTTTAAAGAACCGATCTAATTTGAATATTCTAAAACATCCCCAACTAATAACAGAGATTGGAATGGTTAAAACAATTACGCCCAAGAAACTGTGAAATTTCCCATGGAGCTGTCCTACATCGAATATAAGATGCACAATGGGTTCTAAATCAATCAAAATTGTACCAAGAATAAGAGCAATAGGATCCATGAAAATGAATAGAGAGAATATAAAAATTGCGAATCCCAGATGAATAGGAGTAAAAGGCATTGTGCTCTTATTATACTATGTTGAACTTTTTTATATACATTTTCTGATAATAAATCCATCTTTACTACTTTCATTTATCTGACAAAGTAATCTTTTTAAACGAGGTTTCTTCTCGGGAGACTGATAAAATAATATAGAGCCCTCTCTAATATCAAACAGTAAAATAAGTGAGAATAATGCCAACTGCATACGATGTATCTGCTGATTTGTTGATCCAAAGAATTACTGAAGAATTGAAGAAAGAAACTGAAATAAAACCTCCAGAATGGACAAAATTTGCTAAAACAGGAGTTCATAAGGAAAATGCTCCTTCACAAGCTGATTGGTGGTATATACGAGCCGCTTCGATTCTTAGAAAAATCTATCTCTATGGTCCAATAGGTGTTTCAAGACTACGTATTGCCTATGGAGGACGTAATCGAAGAGGTGTTAAACCCGAACACTTTGCAAGAGGTAGTGGTGCAGTAATTCGTAAAGTTCTACAACAGTTAGAAAAAGCAGAATATATCCAAAAGAAAAGTGGTCATGGAAGTAAGGGTAGAGTAATTGTGGGTCGCGTAATTACTCCAAAAGGACACTCTTTCGTTGATAAACTTTCAGCAGAAATAAAAAGAGAAATTCCTGAATTAGAGAGATATTAAAGTAAACAAACTATCTTAATAGGCTTTGATGATTACTGAATCACAAATAACTCTTCAACTGCAAGGATGAAAAGAAGATGTATGAGGATGAAGAATTAGAAGCTTTAAGACAAAAAAAACTTGCAGAAATGCAAGAACAGCAAGCTTCGGCTAAAATGCAAGAAGAACAAAAAGCTGCTCTTGAAGCTCAAAGACAAGCAATCCTTCGACAAATTCTTACAGAAGAAGCTAGACAGCGTCTTACTAATGTTAAATTGGTTAGACCTGAGCTTGTTGAAGCTGTCGAAGTAAGATTAATTCAACTGGCTCAACAAGGTGCAATAAACGATAAACTCGATGATGCTCAGCTGAAGGACATTCTTCGCAAAATCCAAGGGCAAAAACGTGAAACAAAGATAGACATAAGGCGAGTATAATGGCAAGATATAGAACTCTATCAAAAAAACTAAGATATGGGAAAGAACTGAAAAAGAACAGTCCAGTTCCTAGCTGGGCCGTTATTAGAACAAATCGACGTTTTCGTAATCATCCCAAGAGAAGAAAATGGCGATCAACTAGAATTAAAAGATAAGGAGATGTATAGTTAATGTCACAAGAAGCTATTGAAAACATTTACACAATCCCATTTTATCCTAGATTAAACAAGACAGCACCTTACAAAAGAACACCAAGAGCTATAAGACTGCTAAAGGAGTATATCTTTAGACATACCAAAGCAGATTTCATTGTAATTACTAATGAGTTAAATGAATTTATGTGGAAAAGAGGGATACAAAAACCACCACGAAAAATAAAGGTTCGTGCAATTGTTGAAACTATTGATGAAGAAAAAATAGCCACAGTTGAGCTCATTCATGAAAAAGTTGAAGTTGCTGCTCGACCTGATCTAGAGGGAATTGCAATACCAGGAGAACTCGAAGATGAGGAAGAGGAAGAGGAAGAAGATGAAGAAGTAATTTCAGCTGAAGAAGAACCTCAAGAAGAACCCACAAAAGAGGAAGAAGAGCAAACTGAGGAGAAATAATTTCTCCTTTATTTTTTAGGAGTTGACAATTTTGGAAATATCAAAGAGTACAGTTCTAGGCAATTCAAGCCTAGGAATTTTTGCAATGTCAACAGAAAAATATTCTGTTGTTCCGTTTGGAACTAAAGAAAGCGTTACTAAAACCATACTAGATACTCTAAATGTCGAAATTGTTCAAAGTACTATTGCAAATTCTGTTTTAGTTGGTACTCTTGCAGTAGGTAATTCCAAAACACTATTAGTTCCTCTAAATACTTCTGGAAAGGAGATCAAATTACTTCAAGATAATCTGGAGAATGTTGAAATTGTTGAAATAGATAGTAAATTTACAGCTCTTGGAAATTTAATTACATTGAATGATAAGGGTGCAATAATCAGTGAGATGTTCGAAAAAAATGCTCAAACACAAATTAGAGATATCCTAAATGTTGAAGTAACAGTAGGTAATTTGCTAGGCTCTCCTCTTGTTGGCAGTATGGCTATGAGCACAAATAAAGGAGCATTAGTGCATCCGCTTCTTTCTGAAGAAGAAGTAAAAGAATTGTCTTCAATACTGAAGGTTAGAGCCGATGTTTGTACTATTAATAGAGGGATACCTTATCCTCGTGTAGGCATAATTGCTAACTCAAGAGGAGCTGTTATTGGTTCAGATAGCACAGGACCAGAAAGTATGAGAATCTTTGAAGTTTTGTTAGCTCCTTAAAGACTATTGTTTCACAAAGTTGAAAAACCCTTTTACAAACTGCAAGTTGTTGAAAAATCGGTGAACATAGATGAGTTCTGTTAAAACATACTATATTCGTGGAGAATTTAAGAAAAGAAAACGGTTGATACCTTTTGGTAAATACGTCAGAGCTGTAAGTGAAGAAGACGCTTTGGAACAAGTCTATTCAATATTAGGTAGCAAACATAGAGTAAAAAGAAATCTAGTTTTCGTTGATAAAAAAGACATCAAAGAAATAACAGATCCTGAAGAAATCAAAGATGTTGTAACAAAAGCATTTGCTACTGAAGATGACCTAAAATTACCAAAAAGAAAGTGAAAAAAGTGTCTGGAAATACCTCACCTACACCTGATAAAATATCAAAAGAAGAAGTAAACAACTTACTTCTAGCAGCTCAACAACTGGAGCAGCAGGCAACTAGATATAATCAACAAATGGAAATTTTGAATAATTATTACAATGAAATCCAAAACGCTGAGCAAACCATAGAAGAACTTAGCAATTCAAAAGAGAATCAAACAGTTCTTATTCCTATAGGGGCAGGCAATTTCATTAATGCTACAGTTCAAGATACAAAAAATGTTATAGTTACAATAGGCGCTGGGGTTCATAGTGAAAAACCTATTACTGATGCTATTGATGGAATTAAGAAGAAAAAAACTGAAGTAGAAAATCAAATTACTCAGATTAAAGCCAGCTATAATGAAGTAATTGAACGTTTAAGGGAGATTGACCGATTAGTAAAGTCAGTAATGTGATCAAAAAGGACGTGTGTTTATTTGTTTGATCAACTTCGAAAAAGCGTCTCAAAGGTATTCAAAAAAATCACAATAACTGATTTATCTGCAAGATCAATAGCCAAATTTTCTAAAGAACTTAAAGATGTTTTAATTAAGAACGAGGTGGCTGTTGAAACTGCCGATGCCATATGCAAAAATTTCTCGGAAAAACTTACTACTACTGAACATACTCGCTTCTCTAATTCAAGATCTGCAATCTTAATTTCTCTAAGAGAAGTATTGCTTGAAATATTATCCCCTCCCCAGCAAATAGATATTCTGAAAGAAGTGAAAGAAGCTGCTAAAAAGAATAATCCACTGATAATTGCATTCTTTGGTGTTAACGGAGTGGGAAAAACTCTATCCATTGCAAAGCTTGGTAAATATCTGGAGGAAAATGGATTTTCAAGTGTATTTGCTGCTGGTGATACTTATAGAGCAGGAAGTATTCAGCAATTGCAAAAACACGGAGAAGTATTAGGAATAAATGTCATAGCTCAAACATATGGTTCAGATGCAGCGGCAGTAGCATATGATGCTATAAATCATGCAATTTCGAGGAAAATTGATGTTGTTCTAATAGATACCGCAGGAAGGATAGAAACTAGCTCAAATCTAATGTCTGAATTGCAAAAAATCTGCAATGTCGCACAACCAGATCTGAAGATCTTTGTTGGTGACGCACTAACAGGAAATGCATTACTTTCTCAAGTTCGATTGTTTAATGAAAAAATAGGAATTGACGCCGCAATTCTCAATAAAATAGATGCTGATGTAAAAGGAGGAGCAGCTGTTTCAATTACTCACCTAAGCAAAAGTCCTATAATTTTCATGGGTGTTGGTCAGAAATATACTGATTTAGAGCCGTTTATTCCTGAGAAAATAATTGATAACATCATACCTCAGAAATAAGCACACTCTATTTTAATTGAAAACAATCTTGCTTATTTGAAATACATCTCATATTCTGCTACATCTTTTATGAGTGTACCAACAATATCTGTTAGATTTAGGAGTTTTTGAAGAAAATCATCCCAAGAAAGGACACCATATGCTTTCAACCAAGATTCATAACCTCTTTGTAATTTATTTTTTGCTGTTTTGTGATTACTACAGTACTTCTCACTAGCAGCTTGCTTCTTAGTTCTACAAATGGGGCATAATTGATTATTGGCATTCATTTCTCATTGCTCTCCTTTCTTTTTTGAGGGGCAGTCTAGAGAAACACACATCTGTTGTTTCTTTCTTCCTCTTTGCCATTCTATAATAGGAAGACCATCAAATTCACATACTTTTTTAGTAGGTACTATCTTTCCTGAAGCTGGTATAGGAAATGTTACACCGCACTTTATTGACTTATCAAAATAAGAAGAACAAGCGATGAACCGCTTACCTGTTTTTCTAGATTTAATTATTCTTAATTCACCCTTATTACACTGTTTACATTTTCCAATAACAACAGTTTTGCTTTCTTCAGAACTCTGAAGATTCTGGTATAAAGAAAGACCAATCTCACTCTCTTTCTGGTGAAATTGTGTTAATAGATTCTTTAATTCTTTCTTGATAGATAGGATTTCCTGATTAATGTCCTTTCCTTCATTTTGGACTATTTCCATTTTTTCCTCTAGTTCTCTTGTCATTTCTGATTTAATCAATATAGGATAATGATCTTGAAGAACATTAATTACTGCAAAACCCAGAGGTGTAGGTTTAATTATTCCACCTTCAACATAACCTCTGTCGAATAGTGTTTTAATAATTCCTGCTCTTGTAGCTTTAGTACCAATTTTTTCTTCTTCCATTTTGTTCAATAAAGATGATTCATTATATCGTCTTTGAGGAGAAGTGAAATGGTCACTGGATTCTATGAAATTGAAGTTAACCATACCATCTATTTCTACGTCTGGAATACTACTTTCCTTGAGAGAAATATAAGGTTTGTAGTATTTTATCCACCCCTCAGATATGATTTGACTACCTCTTACCTCAAATTTGTGATTATTAACATCAATCTTAATCGATTTCTTTGCTAGTAAAGCTTTTTCACCGAAAGCAGATAGATAGCGTTTAACAATTAAATCATAGATTTTCTTATCATCTGCAGTTAGGTTTTCTTCAGATTTATTACCTGTTGGATGTATTGCTGGATGAGCAGCATCAGTTTTCTTTCCTTCTCTAGGTTTGAATTTCTTTCTCTGTAGAATCTCTTTAGCAAAATCACCATATTCATTTTGATTACTTATTTTGTTTAATATTGTCTTATGACCTAATGTCATTGGTAATTTCTGACTATCTGTTCTGGGATAAGATATCAAAGCTCTCAGATATAGTTTTTCGGCTATTTCAAGGGTTTTAGTAGGAGAAAATCTGAAATGTTTGTATGATTCTCTTTGAAGATCTCCCAAATTAAAGGGTGGAAAAGGATACATGTTAGTTTGCTCTTCAGAGATATCGTAAACCTTACCAACTAAACTTGAACATTCTTTAACTATCTGCGATGCAAGTTTCTGTGTTTCAATCCTTGATTTTTCATAAAATGCCTTAAAATCCTTATTTCCAAGTTTTACCTCGCTATCTATTGTCCAATAAGGAATGGGGACAAATAAACTCAACTCATTTTCTAGACTTACCACAGACTTTAGAGTAGGGCCTTGCACACGGCCTATAGAAATAGTTTTGAATCTTCCAGATACTCTCTTAAGAGATAAGCTCAGAGCTCTGGAATAATTAATGCCGTATAACCAATCAACATAATGACGAAGGAGTCCTGAATTTAGAAAACCTGAATCTAATTCTTTCTCTCTTTTTTCATAAGCATCTAGAATATCAATTCGAGTTAGTGTTGAAAACCTCATTCGTTCTGCTTGATTCTTTCCTAATAGATATTTCAAGATCAAGAAGCCTATAACTTCACCTTCACGATCATAATCAGTCATTATAATGACATTTTCTGCACGTTTACCAAGAACCTTGAAGGTGTCAATAAAATTCTTTGTTCTAGCTGTTTTATTAACTGTATAACTGGGAACCCACTCATAATCTAGAACAGGATAATTCCAGGTTTTGCTAATAGGAGATAAAGTGAAAAGATGTCCTATTGCAGGAGCAATAACAATTCTATTTCCATCTCTTTGACAAATATAAACTGGAACGCCACTTATCTTCTTATGCGTGGGTTTGTTTCCTTCATCCAAAGCATTTGCTAGTCTTCTAGCCGCTTGGGGTTTTTCCGCTATACCAAGAATATATGGACTTTCTATAGTGGACATATTGCTTCCACCTCACCTTTATAACCTCATTTCATGCAAAGAAATAAGGGTTGGAGCCAGGACAGGGATTTGAACCCTGGATCCTATAAGGAACTGATTTTCAAGACCAGCGCCGTTGTCCGCTTGGCTATCCTGGCTTGCACCAAACAAAATGTTAAGTCATAAAGTGGGTTAAAAACATATCTAAAGAAGTTTAGTTCAACTTAAGGATTTTATCCTCCGTGTGAAATGGGAATGATTCGAATCTCCAGATTTTCAGTTATGGGATCGCGTGTTTTTCCTGTCGTTCTTAGTTCAATTTTATTTGAAATAAGAAGAAAGCCGGGTCTAATTTCTCCATTACTCAAAATAATTTTTGATATTTTTTGATCTTTTGATAATATGGAGATAATTCCGTCTAATAGATTTGTTCCCTCCTCAAATTCACCTTGTAGAATATCTGAATCGGATGGAATAGATGGATGAATTTGTATAACTATCTTGTAAAATCTCATTTAATCACCACAAGTAAGAAAAAGTGTAAGAAGGATGTTGCTAACTTAGCCTACCTCTATTTCGAACATTGCTAGCAAATCTTCAATATCTTGTGCTATTTTTTCGTCTTCTTCGCCTAATTCTGCTCCTTCTTCAGGTTTCAAGAATTCGATTGCACGTACAAGACCATTTTCACAAATCATTCTGGGTACATGAGAACTAGAAAAGAATATCCCTTCAGGAGGTTCGTCTAATTCTTCAAACTCTCCAGTATAAGCTTCTGTATAGACCTTATTTCCAATTATAACCAGATCTCTAAAGAATCCTTTAGGAGTTCCTAAATCTCTAAGAATTTTAAGCGATTTTTCTAAGACTGAATCTTTTACAACGACTGGTTCGCTTGCCACTGGTGCTGCTGGTGCTGCTGGTGCAGCTTGTTTTTCAGGTGGTTTTATGTCTATTTCCCCAGATTCTAATGCTGTAAGAATTGATGGTGTAGGTCTATTTCCTGGAGCTCCCATTTTTGCCATATGGGTTGGTAATTCGGAAGAAGAAACCTGTGAAGGTCTATCTTTTATCCCCGCTGCATCTTCGGAAATAGTTGTTGAAGGAACTGAAGCTTCAGCTTCTGATTCTTCAAAAACATTAATCTGGCGTTGCCTTTCAATAATTTCTGAGGCTCTATTTTTAACAATATCTGGTACAAGATCAGTTTTTCCAATCTTTCCTAACATTGCCACAAATTCTGCTGTTTCATCATCTTGATCACAAGATTGTGGAACATAAGCAAAACCATACTCTTTTTTCCTTAAATCAGATAGAGCTCTACTCCCTATGAATTTCTTCCTTATTGGACACTTTGTTCCTTTCCACAACCACATTCTCTTATCGTCTTCATCTACTACTATTATCACTTTTTCAGGACCTAGAGCTAATTCTTGACTCTCTACCAATGATCCATCTTCTTGAACTTCTAAGAATCTCATCGTAGCTTCACACTCAAACTGTTTTCAGAATAGTATATAAAAATTCATTTAATAAAACTTTATGAAAGTGACCACCTTACTTTTTAATAGTTTTTTTCAAAGAAAATGGTTAAGTAGAGCAGCTATTTGACCTTTGTTTTGACATTCTTCTTAGCTTGTTTACTAGTGCTTTTCTTTGGAGAATCAAACAAAGAAACAACCCAGTTCTTTACGAAAGTGAACAAATCAAACAAAGAATCAATCCATATACTTACGGTATTCAAAATAGGAACGCCTTGTTTCTCTATTATAATGGCAAAAAATATTGTTCCAAAGAAACCTATTGGTTTTCCTAATACATCGTGTGCCCAAATCCATGCAGCTGAAGCTGTTGTACCATAACTAGCTTCTAATGTAATTGTCATTCCAATTACAAGAGCTATTCGGAGGAAATTTCCAATTATCAAAGCTATTGTAGAATAGAAAGTTGCTTTGACTTTGTTCCAGAAATCTGCAGGTGTTACAATTATCAATCCCATAAGAAGTGCTCCTGCTTGCATACCAGTACAAGCTCTAACTACAGCAAATCTCCTACTTACTGTTACAGACCTTATTACAGGAGTAAGAGCATTGTGGCCATCTAAACTTGTTAGGAAATTTGTGATAATAACAATTGCTGAGCTTCCTAATTCGCGCTCACTGTAATAACCATCTAAAACCACATCATACTGGTAGAATTGCAGAAATTGGAAAACGGTGTCATTGGTAAGCTTTTCCAAGAAATAGTAATCTGGAACTAAATATAGCACAATAGTCAATATAACAACAACAAGGAAAGATATTATTGCGTAAATATGCTTGTTTCTTCCCTTTGGATTTGCTAGTGTTTTCAACTTAAGAGAAGATTCATCCTTTACAGCTTTCCCCATTATGCTTCAATCTTAAGAACCATCAAATAGTTAAAAATGATTCGTTTCTTTTAAAAAACAAAACAAAGGTCTATTTCTCTTCAGAATTATACTTTACAAGGAAATCAGAAAGTACAACTTGTTCGTTTGATTTTTTGCCTTTTGAAGACTTTGAATCTGAAATTTCACTAAACTCAAACAAAGATTCCATATTATGTTTAATAATATCCAATCTACTTTTCAGATAATCAGAGAGCTGATATTCATGCACTAAGTTTGTTGCCATTGTAAAATACTTCGAAACAGATTTCTGATAAACGGTAAGATTCAGATTCTCTTTTCCACAATTATGACAAGTTCCAGAAAGTGGGATACGACGATAGGTTCTATTGCACTTTGTACAACGGATTTTCTGCGCACCAAAACGTCTTAAATTTCCAATTAAATCAGGTATAAAATGATTAATTACTATACGAGAAGCAACATCTTGTACATCTACTGATCGAATTAGTTCTGCAACTCTAAGCTGAGCACGAACCTTTTCTTCCATTTTAGTCAGTGCTTTGTACGAAGTAGTTTCGGGTCCATCAAAGATCTTTGTATTCCAATGAGAGTACTTAAAACCTTCATACGCACTTTCATCATTTAATCTATTTCTAATCATGTCAATAAGAGGTAAAACATTCTTAGGAGAAGAATGCTCTAATGTAGCATCATAGAAAGATAAAGGATAGGTCAAACAAGTATCAACATTTTGAGATTCATCATCTACTTCATGAGGGTTCAGATTTGCAACCAAAATCAAGGGTGCATCCATTTTCCCTCCTCGTATTTCGGGCAGATAACTTTTTGAAAAATTAAGGAAGGCATCTAGAGCTAGAAGAACAGAATCTTCATCCCCATCGGCATTTCTTCGTTTTGCTGCATGCCAATAAGGATGTGCTAAATTCACTTTAGCATTAGTAAAACCTATTAATCGTCCAACGATACCTGCTGAAGTGTGGGGAGCTAGACCTATGATAACTTGACCTATAAGATCTGCAGGTTTTGTTGCATTATAATATCTTGGTAGTTTATACACTTTTTCTAGTAATTCATCTACAAATTGGGATATTTTTACTAAATGTTTTCCACCATCAATATTCAAAATTATATCTTGTATTTTTAACTCAATTATCTGATTACTCTTCTCCAATGGCTTACCATGGATATCAGAGGTATAACCTATTTCATGTAATTTTTGTACAGAGCATTTAATCTCGTTAGGTTTAAAATGAGTTAATACTGCGTCTGTTGCATCGAATCTGATTGTACCATCTCTGTAAACAAAAACATCGTGTTTTGATCTTAAAACACCTTTTTCCAATAATTCAGGAACCTTATCTTTGTTCATTAGTTTCTTAACAGCTTTAACTTTCTGTGGAAATGGAGGACCGATGATTTTTCTGATACCCCTTATTCTTGAATCTAAAGGATATGCTACTCGTTTGGAGCTTTTGGTTCCTTTTCCACATCTTGAACATATATCATCAGAGACTTCAATTTTACAAAACGGACAAGTTTTTACTATTTCAGTGGGTTTGTCACATGAAAAGCACTTCACTCTATGTGTAGTTTCACCACATTCGGGACATCTTCTATTTGTAATTTCTATTTCTATATTTATTTTTTCACCAGCTTTAAGAAGATCTCTGAGACGTCCTCCTGTATCTTCTATTGGAAAAATCATATGAACAGGAGGTCGCATTCTTCTATCTTTAGCCTTTTCAGGCCGTCCCATTCTTGCTCCAGTATAAACTGGACATTTTGCTCGAATTTTAGTTTCACTCACAGAATTTATTGCATTCAGTATTTTATCATTCTTAGTTTTGAGAGGTATAATTTTATCTTCACTAATTCCAAGTGTAGATAAAAGAGAAAAGCTATGGATTCCAAAATTCATATTTTCATTAACAATTTTGTGAGGTATACAAATCAAATCTAGAATAGCTTTCATTTCATCTTTAAGAGGTAGTTCTAGTATATTGTTTTGAATGATTTTCTCTTTTGCTACGAAATTGCGTAATTTCTTGAACTCATCAACAGAAAGATCAGACCAATGATAGGTATACTCAGGATGGAGTGGAATGTCTAATTCTTTAGAGATGTCTAATGCTTCTCTAGAAGAGGGCATGTTAGAAAGTGGGTCTTTTTCTAGTTTATTTAGAAGTTTATTGAATTTTTTAATAAAATTAAGCCGTTTTTCAGCAGTAAGGTCCATAAGAGCTTCTTCTAATTCTTGAATCCACCATTCTTCACAATATCCAGAAGGAATTAGATCATGATTATTCTGGTTAAATTCTCCAACTCCATAAAGCATATCCCCTAGAAAAATTATTTCATCAATATTCTGTCGTATTTGTTTGGCTTCTTCATAACTATTAATCTTGACAACATCCCCGTTTTGAAGTCTTACAATTGGAGGATGGATTGAATCAACTGGCATAACAATGGCACCCTTTCCTGGTCTCTCTGTCCTAAGATGGGTACCACATGCTAGAAAATCATTTACTAGTCCCATTAATGCAGGATGAATTCCCATACTAGCAAGCCCTGTTGTTCTTGATCTTCCATATCTTAATCTAAAACCACCTTTTTCAGAGGGATGTGCAAAAACAGGTCTACCTCCAATGACATCCTTGATATACCCCACATCAACAATTACTTCTTCATCATTTGGAATTATCTCCACATCAGATGTGTCTTCACTATCCTCATCGACATCGTATTTGTCTCCTATATCTTCTTGGCTTGAACCTGCTTTATCGTGAATACTAATAAGTTCTTCAAACCAGTCCCAACCTTGAAGGTTATTTTCGATAACACGTTTGTAGAGTTTTTTAGAACGACCAACAAGTCCATCATTAAAAACTAAACATGCTCCACCACGTAGTCTATTTGTTTCAACCCTTCTTAAGTCACGATTACCGGAAACTTCCACCTTGTCTGTTGGTTCTCCTGTAATTTCAATGGTTAGATTACTAGCAGCAAATCGCTGTTCTTCTTTTGTAGTTGGAATTTGTAAATGACTTACTCTATTATAGAGTTCAAGCTCTTCAACATATCTTTCAACTTCTCTTTGGTCAGGTTTATACTTTGCCAAACCCAACTTTTCTCGTATATAATCTGCTAGTAGTACACTCATTCCTGCAGCAGTCCCTCCTGCAGACCGAATCGGACCAGCAAAGTAAATAGCTAAATATTCTGTTCCATCATCATTCTTCTTTATTCTTACTTTTGCTATTCCTTCAAGGGGAGCTGCTGTAATGCTTTCAGTTATCACAGCGAGTGATGCTCTAATAGCTTGATCTGCTAGAAATTCTTTTGATCCAGAAACTAGCTTTCCTTCGCAAATTTCTCCTGCAATCTTAAAAGCTACTTGTTCTCTTGATAAATTATTTCTCTCAAAATACCGAATTCTTTCACCAATACCTTCAGGCCCGATTAATCCCTCAACCCTATCTGCAATATCTTCTGCAATGGGGATTTCGACCTTTAAACTTGGATCTAATCCTTTTTCTCTAGCTTTACTAGCTATGACATATATGTCTTGTAATTGTTGATTTAGACTAGTAAAATACTCCTGCACATTTACTGAGAGATTCCCATTTTGACTAATTTCAGTCACCACGCCTTGCTGATATCACAAGCGAATTATTGGAAGGTTCTAATGTTTTATTGTGTAAATTCTATTATTACAATAATAATTTTATTATTATCCTTTATTCATTTGATAAAGCTTTTTAATTGGCATAGCTTGTTCAAGTGTGATTAGTGTAACTATTGTAACGAGGAATTTTAGGTTTTTGTATACCATTAATGAAAACCTTGCAGATATCGAAGAAGTCAAGACTAATCATATTTTACCCGAGGAAGACATTCCAAAAAATACACAAGTAATTATAACAACTGAAGCTGAAAAGAAGTTCATTAGCGGTAAGCATTTCATTCCAAAATCCTTTAACCAATATTATCTCTTCTCTAACATTTATCTTCATACTAGAAATAAAAACGAATTTGAAGAAATTGTAATAGGCATAGATCCAGGAAAATGTACAGGTTTAGCAATTGTAGCTAAAGAAGGAATCATTCTTGGAACTGGAGAATATTATACTGCTGTTGATGTTGTTAAAGAAGTTATATCTTCATTTTTTAACATAGAAACCAACATATTTACCGTGAAAATTGGTACTGGAGGTGGTGAGATAAGAGATGAAATTGTTAAACGTCTGAAAGGCATTTTTCACGAAGATAAAGCTTCAATTAAAATTGTAAGTGAAGATTTTACTTCCAAAATCCAGAAAAAAACTGGATTTTCAAAGTATAGTAAAAACATAAAATCTGCAATTCTAATAGCCTCTAGGACAAAATAATGATTTTAGCTTCTTTCATATATTTTTTATAATATATATTTTGTACAATCCAAATACCTAAAAGTATTTAAGACTAGGTAGTAAAGAGTTATTGTTCGAGATATACTCTAAAGTCAAAATAAAGAGGATCTAGATATCAATGGAAGAAACAGTGATACAAGACAAGACCATTGAAGAAATGATAAGCGAAATACAAGAACAATTCAATATTGTTGGAAGAACAGGTGAATTGAGAAAGTGTTTAGCAGCAAAATTAGCTAATAGACACATACTTCTTGAAGGTGATGTTGGAGTTGGAAAAACAACTCTTGCACACGCAATGGCTTCATATTTTTCTCAAAATCTTGAAAGAGTAGATGGAGATGAAAGATATAGTTCATCTAAATTAGTTGGTCATTTTGATCCACCAATGGTTATCGAAAAGGGTTATTCCTGGGATTCTTTTGTAACTGGTCCCCTCACTACATCAATGCAACAGGGAGCTATTTTATTTCTAAATGAACTTAATCGAATGCCTGAAGGCACTCAAAATGTTCTTCTTAGTGCTATGGATGAAGGAACTATAATAATACCAAAACTTAGCACTGTAAATGCTGAAAAAGGATTCTTTATAATAAGTGCAATGAATCCTGCTGAACTCGTAGCAACCACTCCTTTAAGTGAAGCTTTGCGAGACAGATTTGTCTGGATTAGATTGCAATATCAACCAGAAGAAGAAGAACAAAATATAGTTCGTGTTCGTACTGGTATAAAGGATGAAAAAATCATAAAAATGGCAGTTAAAATAGTTCGACAAACAAGAGATTGGCCTGAATTAAGAAGAGGTTCATCTATAAGGGGTGCTATTGATTTAGCTTCTATTATCCGTTTTCTTGAAGTAAATGATATTGAATCATGGATTGATAGTTCAATTATGTCCTTAGCTACAAAAATTGAACTTGAAGATGGTGTTGAAAGTCTGGTTGAAGATGTTGTAAAAGAAATTGTAACTAGCATCTTCAAAGATATGGATTTTTTCTAGATGAAGGGAGAGGAGAGCAGTTCAAAGAGGATTTTCAGAAACCCTATGTCTTCAGAGGTAAGATGGATAAAAACAAGCTATTAGAAGCTGAAATAATCTCAGGAAGAAGAAATCCCTCAGTCTACGCTAATTTGTCAGAGGGAATGAGTTACTATGAGATTAAGAAACAAACTGAGCTTGCTGTAGATGTAGACAATATGCCAGCTATTCAGGGTTTAGCTATTTCTAATAAGTTCGCTGTTGCTGAAGCTCTTAATTCAAAGAAAGGTTATTCTTTAATTGCTAGAAGGGCTTCAAAAGGAGAAAGCAGTGCTCCAGAGCTATTCTTTATGCTTCGAACTGCACTTGATGATAGAATGAGACCTGTCTTCAGAAGATTAGCAAGACAAGTAATATTATCAACTGCATTAGGTATCACAAGTCAGGGAATTAGGGGAGAAGTCTTTGAACAAACAGAGTATGAAATAGGGTTGGATGAATTTGATATTGACGAAACCCTTGATCGTTTTCTGCAAAAACAAAGCAGAATTCTTGATCCAGAAGATATAGTTAGTTTAGAAAGAAAAGAAAAACAAAAGACTGCGGTTCTAATGTTTGATACTTCTGGATCACTTTATGGTGATAGATTTACAACTGCAGCTCTTACTGTTGCAGTAATGGCTTATAATCTTGCAAGAGATAATTTTAGTGTTGTTGTTTTTAATACCAAGGCATACACAATAAAACGAATTAAAGAAAAAATAAAGACTGATGAATTAGTAAATAGAATTCTTGAAAGCGAAAGCGCAGGTTATACAAATCTAGCAGAAGGATTGAGATTTGGTGGATTAGAGCTTGATAAAATAAAGAAAAAATACAAGTTTGGAGTTTTAATTACTGATGGAGCATTCAATAGGGGAGGAGATCCTCGTCCTTACGTCAAATATTTCCCACGTCTTCATGTAATAGCTCTACCTGGAAAGCATGATTGGGGAAAGAGATTGTGTAAAGATCTTGCAAGACTAGGAAGGGGTAAGTATTCTGAAGTATCAAGTCACAAGCAGATTCCACGTATATTGATGAAGCTACTTAGAGAGAACTAAGAAGGTGTATAAGATCTCACCTAAATATCAGAAGTCTAGAAAGAACATACCATATCTAGGACCAAATAATCTGTTCTTTTGTTATGATTGTAATCTCCCAATTATCAATTTACGAAAATGTCCTAGTTGCAACAATGATATTCGATTATTACCATTGACCCCACCATATGATGTAAGGCCAGCAATGGGAGATGAGATTGAGGAAATACAGAAGTTGATAGTAGACAATTTTGGAGAAAATGCTAGCATAGTAGATGATGACGATTTAATACTTCTTAATCACTTAGGTTCTGAAGACCAAATGGATGAAATCATTAAATCTGGTTTAAGTATAGGAACCAGAAGATATGATATCAAAACAGATAAGTGGATAATCAAACTCAATGAAAACGGTTTAGGTTTATTAGAAGGTAAAGTTTCAAAAAAATGGGTTAAAATAGATTCTGGAGCAAAAGAGAAAATAAGGCAAGGGGCCAATATATTGATTCCAGGAATTCTAGATGCTGATAAGGATATTCGAAAAGGAGATTATATTGCTATAATTGATGTTGATAATCAGATAATTGCTGGTGGAATAGCAAGAATAAACGATTCTGAAAGAAAAGAAATTACAAGAGGAATTTATGCAAAAAACTATCTAGGGGTTAAGAAGAAGCATAATCAAAGCAAAACTAAACGAACTTGGAATGAAGTTATAAAATGGAATTCTAAAGAATTAGAAAGATTAGAAAATGTAGCAGTTGATTTCATCAGAAAAGCTAAAAATGATCTAAAACTACCAGTGATTGTCTCATTCAGTGGAGGTAAAGACAGCCTTGTTACATTAGCACTTGTACAGAAAGCTCTTCCAAATAAGGATTACAAAGTTCTATTTGTTAATACAGGTATAGAATTCAAAGAGACAATAAATTATGTGAAGGAATCTAGTAAGAAATTAGATTTTGAAGATATTCTTATAACCGAAGAGGTTCCAACTGAATTGTTTTGGGAAGCTTTTGAGAAATATGGACCACCAGGAAGGGATTTTCGTCATTGTTGTAAATTTGCAAAGTTAGCACCCATAAAAAAAGCAATTGAAAGAGCTTTTGGTGAAGAGAAATGCATAAGCTTTGTAGGTCAAAGAAGGTATGAATCATATAAAAGAGCAATCTCAGATGTTTGGGAAAATAGATATGTTACAAATCAAATCAATATGTCCCCCATCCAAAATTGGACAGCCTTTATGATTTGGTTATATATATACTGGAAGAAATTACCTTACAATGCACTTTATGAGACAGGATATGAGAGAATAGGTTGTTGGGCTTGTCCTTCATCAGATTTAGCACAATTTCGAATATTAGAAAACAATCACCCAGATCTCTATAATCAGCTTTTTGTTGCTGTTGAAAAATGGCGAGAGAGTAGAAATCTCCCTTCGGACTATTGGAAATATGGATTATGGAGATTTAAGACTATACCAATAAAAATCGCAAATGTCTTATCATTAAATGTTGATGACTACAATCTAGAAACTAAAAATACTGGTTTTTCGTATATGCAAGTAGAAGCTAGTGACTGTGTTACCCAACCTGTAACCATAATTGGATCTTTTTCAGGAGGATTATCTCTTAATAGAATTAGTTCAGTGTTACCAATACTTGGTAAGGTTCAATACAACAAGAAGCTAAACTTCATTCGTATTTCAAATAGAAATCATTCAATCTTAGTTTATAATGATGGCACTTTTAAGATTAATTTCAAATCATTGCAATCTGTGAGTAAGGAAAAAATTGTATCCGTTAGTTCTTCTTTTATTTATACAGTGTTGAGAGCTCTTGAATGTATAAAATGTGGTCTTTGCATAGGTGAATGTAAAGATAAGGCAATTGTTTTCGATGAAAATTCAATTGTTGTAGATGAACTTCTATGTTCTAGATGTGATAGATGTTCCCATGTTTGTCCGATTGTTACTATAGTATACAGGGATCTACGAAAGGAGATACAAACTGTAATAGATACTAGTGAAATTGAATTCGAAAAATCCTTATCTTGAATCATAACATTTTTTTAATAATACTTTGACCTTGCTTGATAATTATGCCAGCAAATCCAAATCGTGAGTTTTTACTAGAGTTAAGCGGACTTGTAAACAAAAGAGTAAAAATATCATTAAATAGCGATAAGATTTATACCGGAGTATTGCGTGGAATTCAAGATAATTCTCTAAATGTTGTTTTAGCTGATGCAAATTGTGGTGATGATGATTATTTTAGGGTGTTTATAACAGGTTCAAACATAGTAGAAATAACATTAGCTGAAGAACCATTTGATTTAACTGGTTTGGCTAGCGAACTAGCACAAATGTTCCAACCCCAAAATGTTAAAATCATTGAAGAAGCAGCAATAATACAAGTATTCGATAGGTTTACCGTTAGTGAGGAAGGAGTAAAAGGATCTGGACCTATTTCAGAGAGAATTCAGAAAATTTACGATAAATACAAGTCAGAATAAGTATAGTAAAGTTAAAGATATCTCTTTTTCCTTTTTTTAATGTAATTAGTGTGTGGTAACATGGATGAAATAATTGCAACAGATTTGCATGGCAGAATAGGATCAATATTTCTACCAAAAGGAAATGTTACTACACCAACCTTAATTCCTGTTGTGGATCCAAAAAGGAACATAATAAATTTAAACGAGATGCAGAAGAAATTTGGGTTTAATTTTGTCATTACAAGTGCATACCTTTTCTACAAGAAATTTGGTATGCCAGAGTCAACTCAGAGAATTCATGAAATTTTAGATTTTGATGGAAATGTTATGATGGATAGTGGAGCATACCAGATTTTAGCTTATGGGGATGTAGACATAGATCCAATTAAATCTCTTGAAATTCAATCAATTCTAGGTGCTGACGTTGGGGTTATTCTAGACGTTCCAACACCGCCTACGGACACATATCAACAATCTAAACTAAAAATGGAAGAGACAATAAATAGGATTGAGATATCAAAGGAGCATATCAATAATCATCCCGAAACAGTATGGACTCTCCCCATACAGGGTGGTAAAAATGTGGAATTAATAGAAGAATATATCGAAAAAGTCAAAGAAAAAGAATATCTGAATATCTTTGGTTTTCAAGCTTTGGGCAGTGTTGCTCCGATAATGTCACAATATGATTATCTTACTTTATTCTCTATGATACAGAAAAGCAGGTCTTTGCTTCCTCACAATGTTCCTTTCCATCTATTTGGAGCTGGACACCCCATGATTTTTCCTTTCATTGTAGCGTTAGGTTGTGATACTTTTGATAGTGCAGCTTATGTTCTTTATGCTAGAGAAAATCGCTATATGACATCTATGGAAACTTATCATCTTTCAGATCTATTTGAGTTTCCATGTAACTGTGAGATATGCTCAAATTGGACACCAAAGGAATTATTGGAAACCAACGAAGAAACAAAAACAGAGAAGATCTCTTTACACAACTTATATGTCTCTCATGCAGAATTGAAAAAAATACGTGTTTCCCTCAGAGAAGGAAGATTATGGGAATTAATTGAACAAAGAGCTAAAGCGCATCCAAAGCTTTTCAAAGCTTTCAAATTCTCTATTGAAAATTTCAATCAAGAATATTGGGAATATCTAACTCCTATTACAAAACAAACTGGATTAAAAATCTACGATGAAAGCTCTTTTTATCGTCCTGAATTTACAAAATCACGAAAAAGGATTTTATCAAATTTTAAACCTCATAACAATAAACTCTGTATTCTGGTAACTTCAGGTAAGAAGAATCCTTTAGAGTTTTTCAATGCAAATAGAAAAGTCAAGGATTTTGTGACTACAAATATTGAAGAGATTGATTTTACTATCTTATTACCGTTTTTTGGATTAATACCAATAGAATTGATCGAAACCTATCCTTTTAGTCAATATGTTTTTTCAGGAATACTATCAAATGAATTATTGGAAAAAGCCAATTCTGTTGTATTAGATTTTATTAAAACGATGCAATATCAAGAAATTGTAATTTGCTCTGTGGATATGGAAGAATATTCGAAATTACTTGTTTCTAGAATTAAAGAAGTTCTCGGTAATCAAATAAATAAAATTGAAATTACAAGTGTAAACGATTTTATAATATAAATCAGTTTAGTGCTTTTACATTCTTTGAAAGAGCTTAATTCACGAGTTTTTATAGTATTCTAGAGAATAGAGTATGATGAGTTTAATCTTGAAAAATCAAGTAAGCAAAATAGAACCAGGTAAGAAGATTGATTATGTTAGTGGTGAGATTTTATCAATAAAGCTCAACCAGTGGGGAGTTACTGGAAAACTAGAAGTAGAAGGAAAGGAGTATTATTACAAACTCAAAGATCCTGAAATGGTCAGAAATATGCTAATTGGTATGGATCTAGTTATCCATAATGGTTTCTGTTTCAAGAATAAAAAAAATGAAGAAATTATTACTGATGGTAAATTTGGTAAAGCAAACGTAAGAATAAGTCTAGACCGTTATTATGATATTCGAGAGAATCAAGAAATCGTAACTGGTACAATGAAGTCAATAGATTGTTCCTCTGATAGATGTGAAATAAAACTTAAACAATTATTTCCTTATGAAAAAGAGCAGAAAATTTCATTTCCAGATGATGGAGAAAATAAGATTTGGAAGATTAAAGAACAGAGTGAGTTTCTTATTGACAAGATTATGAGATTGAGTTTCATAAGAGAAAAAGAACAAAATACACTCAAAACTCTCGAAGTACTACCCGAAGATCATTTTTGGTACAAATTTAAGAAAATAAGAAATGGAGTTATTGATGATACCTCATATTTCATGCAAGTTATTTCAAATCAAAGAAGCATAATTGAACACTATTATGAAAATTTGAGATCTATATTTCTAAATTCAGGAAAAGATATATCAAAAAATGATCTTGTTAAGTTGAAGGATTTGTTATATGCTAAGATACTCAATAACAATATAAAATTCCCAGATAATATATTATTACAAAGAAAGGATATAGAAATTTATTGCGATACTATGATCGATTTTTTTAGAAATCTTGTAATTAAATACAACTCTTATGATAAACCAGAGGAATTACTCAGTATCTTAGAGTACTATTACCCTCCATTAAAACTATAAAAAGAAGATATTTGTGTTATGAAGGTTTATTTTCTTTCAATGGCTATTTCGATATGAACATCTTCTGGAACATGAATTCTCATTAAAAGTCTCATGCTTTTTTCTTCTGCATCCATGTCGATAATTCGTTTATGAAGCTTCATTTCTAAATGATCATAGGTAGCTGTTCCATCACCACAAGGAGATTTTCTTACAGGTATAACTATTCTCTTTGAAGGCAAAGGAATAGGACCTCTTATTCGAACTCCTGTTCTTTCAGCTATTTTTTGAATTTGGTTACATATCTTTTGTATTGAGAGAGGATCATTTCCAATTAATCTAATTCTTGCTCTTTGAGCCATTGATTCACCTTTTGTAAAAAAATCTAGAAGGTTTTAAGAAGATTTCGTTTGAAGTTTAGAAAAATAGGTTGATTTGTCAACCAGCTTGTAGTGTTCAAAATTATTGTGATTGCTGTATGAAAGTAGATTCTATTTTTTTCACTCGTTCTTCCAAAGCTTCTAGTCTCTTGACAATTCCAATCAATGTTTGTTCAATTGCAGACATTTCAGGAGCGGGTGCACTTCCAGCTGGAGCTGAAGCTGGGGCTGAACCTGGTACCTCTCTAAAGAGAATATTCGCTTGTTCTGTAAGTTCTTTTGCAATTTGATCTACCATAAAATCGTTAATGTAGAGATTTACTGCTTTAACAACATAACGGATATTGTTGAGTATAGCCATATCGCTTAATTCTTTAACTACAATATCGGATTCGATGATACCATCAAGCTTAATTTGTATCATCCATTGTCCTTTAACATTCTCTAAGGCAATTGAATA
Organism: Candidatus Heimdallarchaeota archaeon; assembly: GCA_016839875.1. The sequence continues at coordinate 8,199 of JAEOTK010000015.1, read as the reverse complement.
TCTGGTTCCTGGTATTTTTGTTTCATACATTTTCTTTACCCCACAATGTTATATCGTATTTTCTTGATATTGTGCATTGAAGGAAATTCAAGATACTATAATAGAATACAGCATTTAAACTTAAAACATTAACGATTGGTTTTTTTTATCTATTAGGATAAATCTTTAAACTTCTATCAGTATTAGAAATTTAAGTATGAGCAGCTATATTGAACAAATATCCTCTTCTATGCAAGATAAGACAAAAATCAGAAATGTAAGCATAGTTAGTCATGTTGATCATGGTAAAACCACTCTTTCTGACCATTTACTTCAATCAGGTGGGCTTATATCTAAAGCGATGGCAGGTAGTGCTAGAGCATTAGATTATCTTGAAGAAGAACAAAGAAGAGGTATAACAATAAAAACTGCTAATATCTCTTTCATCTACAAAGAAAACGACTCTCCATTTCTAATTAACTTGGTTGATACACCAGGTCATGTAGATTTCTCAGGTATGGTATCTCAAGCTTTACGTCTTGTTGATGGAGTTATAATAGTTGTAGATGCAGTGGAGCAAATTATGGCTCAAACAGAATCTGTCATAAAACAGTCAATGAATGAAGGTTTAAGACCAATTCTCTTCATCAATAAAGTTGATCGTTTGATCAATGAATTGAAGCTTCCAAAAGGAGATATTGAAACTAGATTAAACAATATCATTCAAATGGTAAATGAACTAATCTCACAATATGGTCAAACTCAACTCTCTAAGAAATGGAAAGTTGGATTTGATACAGGTACAGTCATAATAGGTTCTGCTTTGAATGGTTGGGCAATTTCTAAATATCAAGATAACATCCCATCTTTTGATAAAATAATAGATTTTCATCATGATGAAGAAATCGATCAACTAAAAGCTGAATATCCTATTGTCAAAGCTATAATGTCATCCATTATTGATAATGTTCAAAATCCAAAAGAAGCTCAAAAACTTCGAATTGAATATATTACTCATTTTATGGACCAAAAATCCAAAAAAGCCATTGTTGAATGTGATGATAATGGACCTGCTATACTATGCTTAGGTAAACTACTATATGAAGATAATAGAGGAATAATCTCAATTGTTCGGATTTTTTCTGGAAAAGTACAAGCGGGATCGTTTCTACGAAATAGGAGAACCGGAGAGATATCTAGGGTTCAACAAGTGTGCATATTCAAAGCTCAATCTCTAGTAAAAGCAGATTTAGTCAGTGCAGGAAATATAGCTGTTCTTATAGGTTTCAAAGATGTCCAAATTGGTGATACACTTGTTGATAAAACAGAGGATTATCCCAATATCTTATTTGAACAAATACCTTATCTTCAAGAATCGGTCATATCCCGTCGAATAGAACCAAAAAATGTTGCACACATTCCCAAATTACTGAAATTGTTGAATATTCTCTCTTTGATCAAACCTAACTTCCGTTATACTACTGATGAAAATACTGGGGAGATGAAAATATCTGGTATTGGAGAACTTCAACTTGAAATCATCATTGGAGAGATTGAAGAAGCTGGTATTTTTGTTGAAGTATCTGATCCTGAAGTTAACTTGATTGAACAAATTGAGGAGGAAGTTAATTTGGTAAAAACAGATCAGCTAAACCTACTTCAAATTACCATTTCATGTTATCCGACTGATCAAATCCCCAAAGAATGTGTATATTCTGATTACAAGGAAAATTGTTTTCTTGTCAAGATAGACTTCAAAAATCAGGAACTACTTGATTTATTTATATCTGGTTTTCGAAATGCTATTCAAAGGGGACCTTTGAAGAGTTTCCCTATTCGTAAATTGACAATGGTTCTAGAGGATATTGAAGAACATGAACCAGATTCTCTTCGATATGAAATCATTGTCCCTCTAATTAGAAATGCTATGCATGAAGCAATGTTAAATGCAAATATAGGTATTTTTGAACCTTTATACTCCTTTAGCATCAACACACCCACACATTATCTTGGTCCCATCTTAGCTGTAACACAAAAATCTGGTTGTGAAATTGAGGACACAGAACACATGGTATCTCGTACAATCATTGCTGGTGAAATAAGTGTTGAATCTTCTCTTCAAATTGCTTCTGAACTAAGATCAGCTTCGGAAGGATATGCTTTCTGGCAATTTGAGTTTTTAGGATACAAAAGAAAGAAATAATTCACAAAATATTACTGTATTACTTATGTATTATTTTAGTAATATAAATAGAATATAGATTTATGGTGGCTCAGAACTCAAGATCCTCAACATCTAGTTCAGTGAAGGGCTAGATTCTTCATTGCCAATAGATAATACTATCTCTTGCTTTTTTATTTTGCTATTTCAGTAAGAATTCTATGTGCAATACTGGAACAATTTTCAAGTATATCTTGTTTATCTAAATATAGATGTTCTTTGTCTGAATAAATCAAATTACCATTAACAACTAAATCATTAACATCTGAGCTTGATGATGAATATAGGACATTTGAAACAGGATTATTTTGAGGCCAAGCATGGCTTTTATCAAGTGAAAGTACTGCTATATCAGCAACTGAATTATCCGACAATCCATCTGATTTTATTCCTAAGGCTTTCATTCCCTCAACAGTTCCAAGAGATAGTGTTTGTTCGTTGTTCAGAACCTTTGGATCGTTGGCAAGATACTTCTGTAATATTGCAGCAGTATTTAGCTCTTCTATCATTCCCAAATCATTATTTGATGCATTACCATCTGTTCCAATTGCTATATTGATTCCCAGTTCAAGATATTTGTAAATAGGAGCTATTCCACTGGACATCTTTAGATTTGATTGAGGATTATGTAAAACTTGGAAATTAGTAGATTGCATAATTTTCCAGTCGTTTTCAGTTGTATCAACACAATGTGCTCCGAGTATTCTTTCTTTAGTTAAATCTAGATTATGAATATATTCTATGGGAGACATGCCATACTTCTTTTGACTTTCCACAGTTTCTCTTTTTGTTTCGCTTAGATGTATATGAATTGGTAGATTGTAGGTTGAAGCAAGTTCCTTTATTTTCAATAGATATTCCTTTGGAACAGTATAGGGTGCATGCGGTCCAATGCCATATTGAACAATTCCTAAATCGCTTGAAGCTTTTCGTTTAACTAAGTTTGATACATGCTTCCAAGTATTCTCTATACTTCCTGATTCAGGAGTGTTATCAAAAACAGAAGGACAAAGTAGTGCTCGAATTTTAGCATCGATTGCAGCTTTTTCTATCGATTCAGCGTAAAAATACTGATCAATAAAACCACTAACTCCTGATTCTATCAATTCAAGACACCCTAATAGAGCACCGTAATATGCATCTTCTGCACTTAGTCTCATCTCAAAAGGCCAAATGAAATCATTCAACCAAGTCATTAATTTTTCATTATCACAAATACCTCTCAATAGTGTTTCAGGTAAGTGGGTGTGAGCATTAACAAAAGAAGGAATAGCTATGTGGTTGTTACGTTCTAGCTTATCATGACCACTTTTTAGTTTCTTTACAACCTCTAATTTTCCAACAGAAATGATTTTCCCGTCTTCTACTAAGATTGCTCCGTCTTTGATTAATTTGTCACAATTTCGACCTGCAACAATATATTTACACTCAAGGAATAACTCGCTCATTAATAATATAAGTTAATTAAAAAAAGAAAAGTCTTTTCCCTCTCTTTATTTGAAATAGTCTATTCAAAGCTCTTCCATTTCAAATATTTTCGATAATCTGAAATCATTTTCTAAAACTTCTCTTACCTGTCTAGAGGGAACAGTGAGATGTATTCTTTTTGAACGACCATATCGACCTTTGCTGATTACTTGAGCTGAAACAATTCCAAGCATATCTAGCTCGTTTATTAAATCACCAACACGTCTCGCTGTCAAAATATCCAAACGTACTAATTTACAGATCTTTGAGTATATTTCATATACATCACCTGTTGTTATCTCATCTGATTTACCTTCTCCCAGAAAAATTGCTTGTAAAACAGCTTTTGTTTGGATTGGTAAAGAAGTCAGTACTTCAACAACTGTATTTCTCTCTATAACTTGTTGTGCTTTTCTAACGTAAATTTCAGTGACTTTTTCATCACCATTTCTTTCTGCTAATTCAGCAGCTACTCTAAGTAAATCTAGCGATCTTCTTGCATCTCCATGTTGTTGAGCACCAATTGCAGAACATAGATTAATGACACCGAACTCTAACACATTTTTATGGAAAGCTACATCAGCTCTTTGAGTGAGAATATCACGAAGTTGTTCTGCAGTATATGGGGAAAACACAATTTCCTCTTCACTGAGACTACTGCGAATACGTGGATCTAGAGTTTCCTTAAAATTAACATCATTTGTTATCCCTATTATGCTGATTCTAGAATTTTGGAGGTCACTGTTCATTCTAGTAAGCACATACAAAGATTCTGAGCTTTTACGATATAACATATCAACTTCATCTAAAACTGTCACATGTAGTGTATCGAGTTCATCCAGGGCTTCTTTGAATTTCTGATAAATAACATCGAAATGCAATCCTGTAAAAGGAACATCTATGCCTATATCTTCACATAATTGAGTTAAAACACGATATTTAGTATCAACATGCTGACAATTCATATAACTATATTTAAAAGATAACTTTCTAGATTCTGCTCCTTCTCTAAGTTTTGCTAATACTTGCTTTGTTACTGCTGTCTTCCCTGTTCCAGTTGTACCATAAATGAAAATGTTTGAAGGTGCTCCTCCTTTCACACTCAAAGTAGGTGCAAGTATTTTTGCTAGTTCCTCGAACTTAGCATCCCTATGTGGAAGGATATCTGGTACATAATGGGGACTCAAAACTTCTCTATTGTTGAATATCTTAGTTTGAGCATCTAGATATCTGTCGAAAATTTCATCAATATTAGACGATGATTTCTCATCCATATTTCTCATCTCATAGCTGGCTGTAGACTATAAATTCCTATTGATTGTTTAACTTTGTCGGTAAGTGACGACTAAAATGAAAGACTAGGTATCGAATTAAACGAAAAGAATCTTAAAGAAACATCACAAGATTTTGAATAAAACCTTTGGTCTACCTCTAGTATCTCTTGGAATTGATTCTTTTTGTATTAACCCCTTACTTATCAGTTTTGCAAGATTGTCATAGAGAGTTGAACGTGGTATATGTGTAAGAGAAACTAGTTCACCTCTTGTTAAAGGACCATGTTCATCAAGTAAATTAAGTAACAAGTTTTCCAGTCTTATTTCATGATCCTCTTCATCAGAGTATACATATACTCTTCTACTACTTACAACAACTCCTTGAATCTGCGATTTTTCCTTTATTTTCTTAGTAAGTAGGTTCCTGCTTTGTGGCATATATATCACTTTATCATTATACTATATATAGGTAGAGGATTTATGTCGAATAAATAATTCAATATAATCTACAGAATATCGGTGTAATATGTAATAATTTGTGGTAAGATTCTTTTTTGTTGTCAGAAAAATGTCTGCAGATAAGTTAGAAGGTTTTAAAATCGATTTGTCAAGTGCTATTTCAGCCATTGAAAATCAAATATCTTTACTTGTTCAAAGTGATCCTATTTTTGGATTAATCAGTTCAAAGAGAATTCGGTGTGGTAAAGAAAATTGCAAGTGTGCAAAAGGCCAAAGATTCTTCCATGGACCATACTATTATCTCCGATTAGAGCCTGATTACAAATATCGAAAATATATTGGAAAACGAATCCCTAGTTCCATCGAAGAAAGAATAGAAGTGGGGAATGAAATTAAAATACTAGAGCGAAAGAAGAAAAAGATTCAAAAAGCACTGTTTAATTTAGAAAAAATATCTTAATCGAAAATTATACTAATTGTCCTTCTTTTCATCTCATTATTGTATTGTACAAGGTTTCTTCACAAAAAAATGTAATACCTAATAAATACGGTATACACAGTTATGACAGTGTTTCACTACTATGTAAAAACATCCTTAATTGCACTATATAGCTCTCCTTCACTCTAGAGTTTGATTTGTGAACATTTGTAGGGATTTCGTTCACTGTTCTCCTAAAAACGTGTGAACAAAAGCAATGTTTCGACAAAAAAAGAATGAATACATTCTATTGATTCTAATCACAAGAGCTCTTTTGTGAACCTATTTTCACGACCCCTTCATTTCCACTGGAGAATGCAGAATTCTTGAGCTTTAGGCTGTTCACAACGTGTGAAAAGGATTTCAAGCCTTGATGCTAGCAGATTCAACAACTTCAGTAGATTTCTAGTGGAAGCATTCACAAAACAGATCTAGATATAAGATATTTTTTGTCGTTTTTCCTTAAATTTCTATCATTTTTTTATATATTAGTTGTTAAGTAATAGTTAAATAACTCAAGTAAAAAATTCGCTTAGTATATATTATAGTTAACAACAATAAGATAGAATAATTATGTTAAAGGTGCAAAATAATGGTAAGTTTCAATATTAAATTACTCGAAGAATTAACTAATGATTTTGGGCCTTCAGGATTTGAATGGGAAGTTCAAAAGAAACTGAAGGACTATGTTCAACAATTTTCTGACAGAATTTTACAGGATAGAACAGGATCATTAATCTTCACTGCAGATGGTGATGAGCAAGGTCCAAAGATCATGATAGCTGGTCACATTGATGAAATTGGTTTCCAAGTATCTGCAATAACCAAAGATGGTTTCATTAAATTCCATCAACTTGGAGGATGGTGGGATCAAACTCTTCTTTCTCAACGTGTTAAAATCAGAACCATCGATGGAGAACTCATTCCTGGTATTATAGCTGCTAAACCTCCACATCTTTTGGAAGCTGAAGAACTCAAGAAAGTTGTTGTCAAAAGTAAGATGTTCATTGATGTTGGTTGTACAAACAAAGATGAAGTTAAGGAACTAGGTATCCGAATTGGTGATCCTATTATGCCTGATGCTACTTTTGAGATTTGGGAAAGACCTCGTATAACTAAGAAAGACGACAAAGAAGAGAAAGAGATGGTTACTTTAGCTGTTGGTAAAGCTTTTGATGATCGTATGGGATCTGTTATCACTGCTGAAATTATCAAAAAATTGAAAGAGCAAAACATCTCTCATCCTAATGTTGTTTATGGTACTTCCACTGTTCAAGAAGAAGTTGGTTTACGTGGAGCCCGAACCTCTGCTCAAATGATCAAACCTGACATTGGTATTGCATTAGAGGTTGACATTGCTGGAGGTATCCCTGGTATTGATCAGACAAAAGCTCCTACTAAAATCGGTAAAGGTCCTAGCATTCTTACTTACGACCGTTCTATGATTCCCAATCCTCGTTTCCGCGATTTCATCATCAAGACAGCTGAAGAACTCGACATTCCTTTGCAGCTCTCTATCATGCTTGGTGGAGCTACTGATGCTGGTGTTATTCACACTACTGACATGGGTTGTCCCAGTATAGTTATCGGTATACCCACTAGACATATCCACGCTCATAACGGTGTAATTGATCTTGTTGACATAGATAATGCAATCAAACTGATTATAGAGCTAATCAAGAGAATGGATAAAGAGACAGTGGAATCATTCACAAAAATTTAGCAGGTATAGGGTAGGGGGTTAGTCATTTTTTTTCGAGGGAAGAAAGAAGTGAAGAATATCTTACCACTAAGTAAAAAGAGTACGTGGTAAGACTGCAAATGAAGTAATAAAGAAGAAAAATTGATAAAAGAGCTAGTTATCTTTATTTTAATCAATTTAAACATTAGGCGATATTTATGACAGATTTTAACATAGAAATTCTAGAAGAATTGTGTAATGCTTTTGGTCCCTCAGGTTTTGAATGGGATGTTCAGGTTAAATTGAAGAAGTATGTACAAGATTTTGCTGATGAAATTCTGCAAGATAGAACCGGAACTTTGATCTTTACATCTAAGGGAGATATAGAAGGTCCCAAAATTATGATTGCTGGGCATGTAGACGAAGTTGGTTTTCAAGTCTCTGCAATAACCAAAGAAGGTTTTTTGAAATTCCATCAACTAGGAGGATGGTTGGATCAAACACTTCTTTCTCAAAGAATTGTTCTTAAAACATCTGAAGGTAAACTAATTCCTGGTATTATTGCTGCCAAACCTCCTCACGTAGTCGATGCTGAAGAACGAAAGAAGATTGTTACTAAAGATAAGATGTTCATTGATAT
>JAEOTK010000101.1 GCA_016839875.1 Candidatus Heimdallarchaeota archaeon | reverse complement strand
CCAGGTAATAATCTAAGTTCACTTGGAGTAATTTCATTTTTGCATCTTCGGCAGATATATTTTGTCATCGATTCTTCCTCTTTTCTTTTCTTCTTAATCTTTTCTGTTTATCACATTTTTCGATACTATAAGAGATTTTCTTCAAGTTCTTTGAAATCTGTTTCTCCTTCCATCAATTCACCTAGAAGAATCTCCAGATCTTCCATAGGGATTCTTATTTGTTTCATTGTATCTCTATCTCTTATTGTTACTGTATATTCTTCTTTTGACTCATAATCTACTGTGACGCAGTACGGTATCCCTATTTCGTCTGCTCTTGCATATCTTTTACCTATTTTTCCACTCTCATCATAGAATGACAAGTATCCTGCATCTTTCAGCTCACTATGTAGATCTTCGGCTAGTTCTGCTAATCCATCCTTTTTCATTAATGGAAAAACTGCTACTTCTAAGGGAGCTACAATTGATGGGAATTGGAACCAAGTCCATCCTCTATCATCTTCTCTGTAACATTTTTCTAAAACAGTGTATAATATTCTATCCACACCCATTGAAGGTTCGGCTACATGAGGAACTACTTTTTTATTGTCTGCTATAATTTCAAAAGAGGACTTTGATGCTTTTGCGTGTTTCATTAAATCATAATCTGTTCTTAGAGCATTTCCTACAATCTCCATATGACCAATTGAAAGATTTGCTTCTAAATCGAAGTTACCTGCTGAATAATGTGGAGCTTCATGGTCTTGCATATGTCTGAACCAGAAGTCTTTCTCTGGTACTCCCAGTACTTTCAGCATTTCAGATTCCATAGCTAAATAATAAGCCATATATTGGTTGGGAATAACACCTTCTTCTACTGCTCCTCCTGCTGACACTTTCATTGGTTCTTCCCATCCTTTATCTTGCATTTCTCTTGTTACAAGATTAATTTCAATATCTGCTACTTCATTGAATCGTGGATGTTCGTTTTCTTTCTCAGGATCATAGAACATCTCTAATTCCATTTGTTCAAATTCTCTTACACGAATGATGAAATTTCTGGGTGAGATTTCGTTTCTGAATGATGGACCAGTTTGTGCAATACCAAATGGGAGTTTGTTTCTCATAAAAGCAGCTAAGCGCTTGAAATTGATGAAGATATTCTGAGCAGTTTCAGGACGTAGATAACCATCAATTCCCCCAGTTGAACCAATTTCAGTTTTGAACATAAGGTTGAATTGTCTAGCTTTACTTAATCCTCCTTCACAGTTTGGACAAACGATCTTATTTTCTTCAATTAATTTATCCAGTTCAGGTAAGGATAATCCTTCAGCTGATTCACTTGTTGTTTGCTTTATCAGATAATCTGCTCTATACATCGACTTGCATTTATCGCATTGAACTAAAGGATCTGCAAAGGATTCTAGATGTCCTGAAGCTTGAAAAACTGGTTCAGGTAGTAAAAGAGATCCCTTTATTTCAAAGACTCTATCTTCATCTAAAACAAAACTTTGTCTCCATAAATCAATGATTTTCTGACGCATAAGTGTTCCAAGAGGTCCATAATCATAAAAACCTCCAGCTCCTCCATAGATTTCAGCTGTTTGGCTAATGAAACCTCTTCGCAAACAAACGTCGATTATTTTATCCATCATTCTTTCTTCAGACATTTTTATACAAAGTCTTTCAAAGAAAAGTGATTATTAAATGCTTTGACAAAAGAGCAGAATTAGCTCATAGCTTCCTTTCTCATCTCTTCAGGCATCTTCTCTATTGCATATCTTAATGATAACCTTGGCATTTTTTTCTTTCTTTCAATGACGTAATTGAAAACTTCGTCTCTGTAAATGTTTGATGCTTCTTTTAGCATCCACCCATACCCTTTCAAGACATACATTTCTTTGTCATGAAACAGTATATCCGCTATTTCAAAAGCATCTTTCAGATACTGTCCTCTCCTAAGACCATAAATCAGTGCAACAGCTGAAGCTCTTCTCACCCATTGGTTTGTAGAAGTTGTCCATTTTTTCACTTTCTTTACAAGTTCAGGATATCTATAAACAATATAACCTAATGATTGAACGCAGAGATTGTCTGTTGATCCCCAACCTGTGACATATTTTATTAGCCAGTTTTCGAAGATAGCAAAATGCCTAGATTCAAATTGATTCTTTATTTTAAAACTCCATTGAACTGCAATAGTACGTAATTCTATTATTTTTTGCTGATGAAGAAATTCACAATACTCCAGAATATCATCTATGTCAGTCACTCCTTCAGATTTTAATTCTCTAAAAAACTCATTAGCTAACTTTCGTACAACAGGAGTTCTAACACCAAATCCCCTTAAATCAGACGGAAGTTTTGAGTAATCTAAATCGATATCTTGATGCTCTTTACTAGAAAATTCTTGTACTCTACTAAGTATTCTTTCTGCAAATTTCTTAATATCTGTACTCATGACTAACGAAAATAAATTTCAGTATAAAATATTGTAGGTAAAAACGAAATAAAAAGGAAAAATTTATTATTCTTACTTGGTACAATAGTCTACTCTCAGAGGTTGAGATAAATAGGAAAGTGTCAAGCATGAAGGTCAAGGGATTCGCAACAAAAGCAATAGGACAGCCGTTGGAGCCATACACTTACGAGCAACCAAAAATAGATACACATGATATCCTGGTTTCGGTGACGCACTGTGGTTTGTGTCATACTGACATCCAAGCTATCGATAATTACTACGGAATAACTGCCTTTCCCTTTGTCCCAGGTCACGAGATTGTTGGATATGTGTCTGCAGTGGGAAGCGCGGTATCTGACCTCAAAGAAGGAGATCGGGTTGGTATCGGCTGGCAGGGTCGTTCTTGCATGAAATGTGAGTGGTGCTTGCAGGGTGAAGATCAACTCTGCATGGACATCGTATCATCAGGAACATGGGTTCCCTATGGCGGTTTCTCATCCTCTGTCTGTGTGGATAGTCGTTTTGCTTACCTGCTTCCTGATTCCATGCCTTCCGAAGTGGCTGCAGTGCTCATGTGCGCTGGAATCACTGTTTACTCACCGCTCCGTTCTTACGCAACTCAAAAAGGGAAGAAAATTGGCATTATCGGTGTGGGAGGGTTGGGTCACCTCGCATTACAATTCGCACGCGCCCTCAACTACGATGTAACTGCAATTTCCTCCTCTCCGGACAAGAAAGAGCAAGCACTGGCATTTGGTGCAGACCACTTCATGGTCTTGGACGAGGACAGCATGCGACAAGCTATGTTTAGCTTCGACCTACTGTTATGCACAGCTCATGGTAAGATAAACTGGGGGTATCTGTTCAATATCATGAAAAAAAATGGGAGCCTGATCCTTATAGGTTTCCCAGACGTAGAGTTCAATTCAACTAACCTCGTGGCACGCCAACAATCGATTACTGGTTCCTTCCTTGGCAATAGGAATACAATGCGAGAGATGCTTTCGTTTGCACAGGAGCACAGTATCGTTCCTAAGTTAGAGTTAATGCCCATGACGAAGGTAAACAAAGCTATTCGAAAGGTTAAGGAGAACAAAGCACGCTACCGAATTGTCCTATACAACGACATCGAGAAAGTGTGACGTAGATTCAATATAAAAAAAGAAAAATTTGAAGAGGATTAGATTGTAACCTCTATGTTTAGTTTTCGTACAAGTTCTTTGTAACGATTTCGAACAGTTACTTCTGTAACAGTCGCAGTTTCAGCAATTTCTCGCTGAGTTCTTCTTTCTCCTTCAGTTATTCCTGCGATATAAATCGATGCAGCTGCTAGACCAGTTGGATCTTTTCCTGCGGTTAGATTGTGTTCTTTAGCTCGATTAAGTAGTTCGACTGCTTTTCTTGCTGTTCTTCCGCTAAGCCGAAGCTCTGCTGCAAAACGAACAATGTAATCGGTTGGATTTGCTAAGGGGATTTTGATATCTAATTCCCTGACAATCAATCTATAACATCTACCAAGCTCTTTCTTTGAAATACGACTATGACGAGCAATTTCATCTAATGTTCGTGGAACACGACGAATTCGAGCACCTGCATAAGCTGTTGCTCCTATCATTGCTTCAATCGAACGACCTCTGATAAGTCGTTTTTCAATTGCTTTTCTGTAAATGTTTGCAGCTGTTTCATTAACACTGCGAGGAATACCTAATTGAGAAGAAAGACGATCTAATTCGGACATCGCATATGCTAAGTTCCTATCAATAGAACTATGCACACGAGTACGAATTTGCCATTTCCTTAATCGATAGATTTGAGCCCTGCGTTTAGGAGAAAGTTTCTTGCCGTATACATCTCTGTCCTCCCACCCAATTTGAGTTGAGAGACCTTTATCATGAATAGTTATTGTTGTTGGAGATCCTACTCGGCTTCGTTTTGACCTTTCTTCTGCTGTGAAAGCTCTCCATTCTGGTCCATCATCGATGAGCTTTTCTTCAACGACTGTTCCACAATTCCGACAGATGTGTTCCCCTCTTGTCTCATCCAAGATGACATCTAAACTTCCACACTCAGGACACTCGATATCTTCTTCCTCTTCTCTATATGCCGAAGTGTCTGGTACTTCACTCATTCTTTTTTTCCTACCTTTGTTTTTGGCTAAATTAATTAGTTATTTCTTTTATTTTCTATTTGTTTTTCTTATTATTCTTATGGCTGTTAGATTGTTAAGGTGCATTACTTCATATTTCCAGCTGTTTCCAAATAATTGTTAATCCCTTACCTGCAAATGTTCCTTAGAAAGCGAGATTCTCTCCCCTATTTCATGTTTAGCCTTCATAAAATGTGAGAGAAACCCACCAAACGCGCCAGTTTTTTCTGCTTATAAATCTTTCTGCTATTTTGGTTCTGCCTATTTTTCTTAACCTTCGTTTCTTGTATATAAACTTTTGCATTACCTAAATAACTTGCTTAAGTAAAGATTCTCAACAAGAGGTCTCCTCTTCAAAGTTTTTTGAGAAACTGTTTTTTTGTAACTAGAGTCAATTTCTAGAGGAAGATGAGTGATTTTCTCATAAATTTTTACCAACAAATTTAAAAAGAAAATATGTTCAAAAAATCACTATTTCATCTTCCCTTCTTAAAATACAGTTGTGTAAGAAATCTGCTATTAAGCATTTAATCTGTTATTTTTTCAGTAATGTTATTAAGAAACAATAGATTTTACAATATAATGGATGACAATTCTAAGAAGCCTAAAAGAACTAGAATAGGATCACCAAAAAAAGTAAACAATCATGATACAGACAAGATAAGGGAGAATAAATCTAAAAAACCAATAAGAAAACGTGTAGGATCTATTTCATCATCAGAGATAAAACATCTGATCGATTGGGCTAATAGAGGGATTCACGAAAATAAAATTTCAAATGATAATAATCTTTCATCAAAAATAGATTGGACAGATCGAGATATTCATGGTCATAGAATTGTAAAATGGCCAGAATTAGTTTTTGAGAAAAGATTAAGAAAGTTCAGAGAAATGATTAGAGCTATAAGTAAATTACCACCTATAGAAGATTATGAAGAACTTTACAATCACATTTATCAAAGTGATGAAAATAAACTTGAGTATTTTTTATCAGTTTTTTTAAGTAATGACGAAGATATTGAAGTTAAATTAAAAATACTAAATCATCTAGTTCTTAATCGTGATTCTCTTTATGTTAAAGACTATATTCCAAAAGATCAAGAAATCAAACGTATCTATGAGAATTTCTATAACGAGGTAGAAGATCTTACAATAATTCAATATTTATCAGACATAATAGCAGAAGACATTTTGAGAACAATTGACTTGATACCTCTTGGTTATGGTCTTAGTCCTTTGGGTAATAGGATTTATCCGATAATCATTTTTGAGAATAAAGAACAAGAAAATCGAGCAAAAAGAACGCAATCACTAATTCGAGGAAAAGTTAATGCAATAGCTAGGAGATTGAATTGGATGTGGGAAGCTGATGAAGGATGGTTCTTACCATTTATTAAAGCTCTGAACATGAGTTTAGATGGTGATGATAACGAGATAAAGTCATTTTGTATCCAAGAATTAACAATGTATCTACAGTATAAGGGAGGAGAGTATCTTGATGTTCTTGGTAAGTACTGGAAGATTTACATCTCAATAGCTGCTAAGATATTGCAATTAGTTTGCATAATATCAGTAGAAACTGATTTAATTATCTTTAAGGAATTCAATTTTCTTCTTCCCTATATTAAAGATGAGGCAATTGAGTTTGTAGGCATTTACACCGTAGCTGTTCCTGATAATAGGATTAAAATTGCTGGAATAGAGTTATTCCATCAACTAACGCTATATTATATGAAATATCCAACAGATGAAGTAACTGCAAAAAGATCTTTGAGACCCCTCGACAAATTATCAGCATTTGAGATGTATTCAGATCCTTTACTCAGAATTCAATTAGCTCATGATTTTCTAGAGAACTTCTATACTGAAGCAGTTAAACAACAAAATAACGAAATCGTTATTTTTGTGTCAGAAACAATAAAAGAATTACACAAAATAACTATGGAACAAATACTTCCTCACAAAACAAAAGAAACACTTGAGAAAGAAAGAGATAACTTTGATAGGAAACTTCTCGAAAAACAACTAGAATTTGAGTTAGAAGTTACAGCATCTATTAATAGATTAAATTTCTTAATCGAAAACGAGTAAAAAGCCTTGGAATTGTAGCTTCCTTAATTGTCTTTACTAGAATAGTGTTATTAAGTTTCTTTCTTTTCTCTTTCTCCACTTATGAGAGGAGTAATGCCTTTAGTTATATCAAAATAAAGATTAGAAGAATCTACTTCTTCATAGATTTTCTTATTGATCTTCTTTCAGTTGGATAACCATTGTTTTTTTTCCCATTTGATAGAGAGATCTGTTTTCCTACTATTTCTTCTAGCTCTGATTCAAGCTTCTTCTGAATCTTTAGTTTTTTCACAGTTTTCCAATTTCTATTCTTTTTCGAGTTTTCTGAGCTAATCATTTTCTTCATATTAGTTTGAGTATGAGTATTGAAATTATCTTAGATTTAGAAAAATGTAGTTCACTACTTTAGAAAAATAAAGTTAGAATCTACTAGTCAAAACTAGAAAATCAGGTTTCTTGCTCTTTATTCTTTTCCCTTTCTCCGCTTACAAGGGGAGTAATTCCTTTCTTTATGTTATAATCGTAGAGATTTTCGTCTTGCATTTTTTCTCTTTCTACTATCGATTTCTTTTCTCTTTCATATGTTTCATATAATGAAGGTTCTTTATCAAGAACTTCTGTTCTTAATTCAAACTCCTTGTACAAATATAGTGCAAACAGATTTCCTTTTGTGTTGATATATTTGAGATCATAATGTCTACTAAATTCATTCAGCCACTCAAACACATCCATGGGTATTTCTTCAAGATCTTTCAAATACAGAAAGATTGGTTTCGGGTAGGAAACTCTTGTAGGTATCATTATATCCACATTTACATCCCAATCCTTAACAGTCTGCTCTAATACTTCCTTTACTCTATTTATTGTTGCAGTAGAAACTAGTTTTTGAAGATTCTCAACTAGATCTTCAGCTTTTTGAACCCCTGAATTATTCTTCACTTCAACCAATTATCTATTGGTAGAATCCGTTTTATTAATGTTTTCTAATAAAAATGTTCTAGACTGAATAAATCCTTGAAGCTATGATTAAGATAAGCTCTATCTACTTCCTTCATAATCTTAAGTTTCAGAGGATGAGCCTATTTCTAGAAGAAAAAATCCATCAAATTTTCAACTATGTTTCAATAAGTAAGTAATCATCTTCTACTGATTTTTCCTCTTTCTCTTCTTTTAATGGAACAATAATGTCGATCAATTTCGCTAGCAAGACTACTTCAACTGTGGCTGCGATTGCTAAACCAAGATAGATAAAGAAGGCTAATCTGAATTCGTATGAGGGTACTGTATCGCTTATAGCAGTTGATATTTGTATGAGTATAAAGAAAAGTACCACGCCTAAGCTTGTGTATATGTTGAATTGCTTCAGTCGTTTTCTTTGAAATAATCCAGCCAGTACTCCTATTGCAATACTTCCTAAATATATTACAAGATAAGCATTTCTTGTTTTATCATTTCCTTCAAAGAAATATAGTAGGAAATATATGGCAGCTCCATAGAGAATCCCAAATACTACAAACAATTGACGAAATACTCGTTCTTTTCGGAAATGTCTTAAACTTTCAGCCACAATCCAACAAACATAAAGGAGTTAATAAATCTTTTATCTGGACAACAGATGGTATTGACTAATCTTCAGATCTCCAAAGGTTTTAAAGCAATTTTTTACCAAACCTTAATATTTTATATGAGTTAGTTTTTTTTGGTCTAATAATCTAGTAAAGGTAAGTCTTTTGAGAGTAGAGGAATTTGATGCGGTAATTGTAGGAGCAGGTTTAAGTGGATTAAGAGCTGCTCTTGAATTATCAAGTAAATGGAACGTTGCAGTCGTAAGCAAAGTCCATCCAGTTAGAAGTCATTCAGGAGCTGCCCAAGGAGGAATAAACGCTTCTCTAGGAAACACAGAAGCTGGAAAAGAAGATTCTCCAGAAAAACATGCTTATGATACTGTATATGGTTCAGATTATTTAGCAGATCAAGATGCAGTCATGTTTATGTGCGAAGAAGCACCAAAAATTGTAGTAGAATTTGAAAGCATGGGTGCTCCTTTTTCCAGACTTGATAGTGGTTTGATTGCACAACGACCCTTTGGTGGTGCAGGTTTTCCTAGAACTTGTTATGCTGGAGATCGAACCGGACATGCATTGTTACACACACTTTATGAGCAATGTGTAAATAAGAACGTCACCTTCTTTGATGAATTTTTTCTGATAGATTTAATCAAAGTTGATGATACTATTACAGGAATTATCACTTTAGATATGACATCAGGTGAACTGGTCATCTTCCGTTCAGGATATGTTATCTTGGCTACAGGAGGATTTGGTAGAACATACACTCGCTCCACTAATGCAATAATCAATACTGGAGATGGGGTTGGTGCAGCTTTTCGCGCTGGTGTTCCAATGCAAGATTGTGAATTTGTACAATTTCATCCAACAACTCTTTTTGGAACAAATATACTAATTTCTGAAGGAGCAAGAGGAGAAGGTGGTCTTCTCTATAACAAAGATGGAGAAAGGTTCATGCTTGAAGTTGCACCCAAAGCAAAGGAACTTGCTCCGAGAGATATAGTTGCAAGAGCAATCCAAACAGAAGTTAGAGAGGGAAGAGGGATTGAGGATGCGTATGTTCATTTAGATCTCACACATTTAGGTGCTGAAAGAATAAAAGAACGCTTACCTGGAATAAGAGAAATTTCTATCTATTTTGCAGGAGTTGATCCCATTGAAGAACCAATACCTGTTCAACCTGGACAACACTATTCCATGGGAGGTATTGCAACAAAATATGAAGGTGACTTTTGTGAGTCTACATTGAATGGATTATATGTTGTTGGTGAAACTGCTTGTATTTCGGTTCATGGAGCTAATAGATTAGGTGGGAATTCTCTACTTGAAACAGCTGTCTTTGGTCGTTATATTGGAAGGACATTGCTTGAAAAAGATCTTCCAACATTACCTTCAATTAGTGAAATTGAAAAGGCTGAAAAAGAAGGTATGACTGTACTTGAAGATTTGTTCAAGAATTGGGAAAATAACAATGGAAAGAAACCGATATCCATTCGTGAACGAATGGGAGAAATTTTGGATAAGTTTGTAGGAGTGTATAGAACTGAAAAAGAACTAAAAGACGCATATACAAATTTGTGCAAACTTCAAGAAGAATTCAAGAATGTTTCAATTTCTACTTCAAGTAGAAAGTTTAATTTTGGAATTGTACGAGCATTAGAACTTCGTAATATGTTAGATATTGCAGAAGTAACTGCTTATGCAGCATTATGGAGAAAAGAAAGTAGAGGAGCTCACTCAAGATTGGATTATCCAAACAGAAACGATGATGAGTTTCTAGTTCATTCTCTTGCATATAGAACAGAGGAAGGATTGGAGTTGAAAACGAAACCAGTGAAACTGGGGATTTTCGAAGTAAAGGAGCGTGTTTATTGATGGCAGAAAAACAGAAGTTCTTGATTTACAGGAAAGGGCCAAACGATGAAGAAACTAGATATGAAAGATATGAAGTTCCATTACGAAAAGGAATGACAATATTGGAAGCCCTATTCTATATTCAGGATCATTTCGATCACACATTGGCATTTCGATATTCATGTCGAGGTGCAATTTGTGGTTCATGTGGAGTGACTATTGATAAATATCCACAGCTAGCTTGTAGAACTCAAGTATCATCTGTAAAAACTGCAAAAATTCCACCTAAACTCCCTGAGTTTAATTTTGCAGATTTACCTGAATGGGATGAACAGAATGAAATCTTAATTGAACCTCTACCAAATATGAAAGTTGAAGTAGATTTAGTAGTTGATATGGTACCTTTCTGGGAATTCTATAAAGAAGTTCAACCTTATTTCATACGTGAGTGGAATGATATAGCTC
Organism: Candidatus Heimdallarchaeota archaeon; assembly: GCA_016839875.1. Next base: position 4,345 of record JAEOTK010000101.1, on the reverse strand, counting down.
CTGAATCAACACAAGATGCTAAAGATGCAAAATCAGTTGAACATCTGCTCTATTGCATTTTGTGTGGTTTATGTTGGTCTTGTCCAGTCAATGCTACTAATAATAAATATCTTGGTCCTTCTGCACTTGCTAAAGGATACAGGTTTATTGCTGACACTAGACTCTCAGAAGAACATCGAGAGGAGATTGTTGAAAGGGTTTGGAAAGACGATGGTGTTTCTTCTTGTGATCAATACTTTGTGTGCAATAGAGTGTGTCCAAGAGGTGTTAGACCAGGAACTGCAATTAAGCACATTAGAGATAAGTGGTCAAAAAATGAATAAGAAAACTAGGGTAGAGAAGGATGTATTAGGGGAGTTAGAAATACCTGAAGAAGTATATTGGGGAATAAATACTCAAAGAGCTATCCGAAATTTCAACATAAGTGGAAAACAGTTTCCAACTTCATTTATTACGGCGTTAGCTAACGTGAAAAAAGCATGCCTTTTAGCTAACGTGGATTTAGGATTAATTGAAGATGAAATGGGAAAAGCAATAAAAAAAGCAATTGACGAAATCATAATTAACGAGAAACACTTAGACCAATTTCCAGTAGATATTTTTCAATCAGGTTCTGGAACTCAAACGAACATGAATATGAATGAAGTTTTAGCAAATCGAGCAAATGAGATATTAGGTTATCCTAAAGGTGAGAAAAAACCTGTTCATCCTAATGACCATGTAAATAAAGCTCAATCTTCGAATGATGTGATTCCGACTTCAATGCACCTTTCAATTCTAGCAAGTTTGAAGGAAAATCTTTTTCCTGCATTGAAAGAGATTCAAAATACACTATCCAAGAAAATTAGTGAATTCCAAGAAGTGGTTAAAGTTGGGAGAACTCATCTTCAAGATGCAGTTCCTATACCTTTATCTTTGGAATTTGAAGTATATAGAAAACAAATAGAACAGAATGAAAAGAGATTGTATTCTGCTTGTGAAGAATTGTATTTTATTCCTTTGGGAGGAACAGCTGTTGGAACAGGAATAAATATCCACCAAAATTTCAGTGAAAAAGCAATTTCACATCTTTCTACAATAACCGATTTTCCTTTCAAAGAGAATCCTGTTAAAGCAGAGGGAATTGCTTCTCATAACTCATTAGTTAAGCTATCAGGAATTTTGAAAACTCTGGCTTTATCATTATTGAAAATGGCAAATGATATCAGGTGGATGGGAAGTGGGCCAAGAGCTGGACTAGGAGAACTAATTATTCCTCAAAATGAACCAGGATCATCTATTATGCCTGGAAAAATAAATCCTACTCAAGCTGAAATGCTCATTCAAGTTTGTATTCAAATTATAGGGAATGACACAACTATCTCTTTTGCTGAAGGGTATGGAAGCACACTTGATTTGAATGTTACAAAACCGTTGATGATCTCAATTCTACTTGATTCTATAAATCTTCTTTCGAATTCAATAGTTTCCTTCAGTAATTTGAACTTAAAGGGATTACAAGCGAACTTACCTGAAATACAGAAGAAATTAAGTCAAAGTCTTATGATAATAACTAAACTAACCCCAATTTTAGGATATGATGTTGCAGCTGAAATTGTCCAAGAAGCATACCAAAAGGGAAAGACTGTAAAGGAGATTCTTGAAGACAAAAATGTCGAATTAGAAGAAGATATTGATGATCTATTAGATCCAAGAAAAATGGTTTAGTATTCTATTAGAATTCTTCTGTACCTTGAGATTGAATTTTTTATAGACGCTACTAATAGAAGAGCTGGAAACAATAGAATTAATGAGACAAAGCTTGTTTTCAATGGATAAGATTCATCTGGCAATACTATTGGTTTTTTCAGCGGATAGAGGTCATAAGAGTTTGCATTTCCATCAATGGGATATTTATTTCTTCTTCCAAGATCTGTCCAATAGTTCCCAACGAATGTATCTGGATTGTACCAATAGTTCTTAGAACCATCATCCTTTGCTTGTCCTTTTGTGCTAGTTGGATGGTTATTTATGAAACTATTATGATGAATTCTTACATCACTCGTTTTGAAATCAAGAATCAAACCATATTCAAAATTCTCTAGGATTAAATTGTATGCAATCGAGCCTAAGGAACTACTAGTGACAGCGATTCCATTCAAGCTGTTGTAGGTGATTATATTATTCATTACAGTGAAATCTTGACTTGAATCTAACCATAAGCCATTATATTTATTGTAATTTAAAGTATTATTCAGAAGATTAGGTGTTACTGATGAACGTAATCTTATACCATTAAAATTATAGTTACACACATTATCAATAAATGATGAATTAGTAGATGATTCATAAATCCCATAACCCCAAGTGTTGAAAGAACAATTATTGCTTGTTAGTTGAGTATCTATTGAGTTGCATGTTACTTCAATCCCACTGTTAAATAAATTATTGCAACATACATTGTCTTCAATGATATTTTCAATACCATACTTCACTCCTATCCCAATTATGTTGTAGCTGCATAAATTATTCTTAATTATAGTCTGATTTGATTTGAAAGAAATTAAACCATATTGATTTTCACTACACTCATTTTCACTTAGAATAATTCCTGAGCTATAATAACAACCAATTCCTAAAAACGTTGAAGAAACTACCTGATTTCTTATAATTGAGTCAGAGCAATTGAATAGATATAATTGCCCATATAAAGGAGCATCAATGATTAATCCTGTTTGATTCTCAAAAAAGCTAATTGGTAGAATTCCTAATATATTGTTTTGAATTTCAAAAGTGAAATAATCTTCTAATGTTGTATCAAAATAAAACCCCCCTTCTTCAAACGTATTATTAATGAAACCACAATCAAGAGAACCAATCGAATAAATACCGCAATATTTACTCTCTTGAATTTCAGTATTGTAACTACTTGCAAAATTGCAATTTGTGATTGATATATTATTTGAATTGGATATATCTATACCTCTGATTTTACTGTCAAAATTGCAGTTGTCGATAATTACATTTGAACATGTTTGTATAGAAATTGATGTTAAAATAATAGCTGGATTGAAAAAGTCTAATACAACAGTTTCTGAGTTTAGAATTTTCACTGAAGCTTCATTTAAGTTGCTCAAGACTATACAATTGGATGTCTCTATTATACAGTCTTGAATCACAAAATGTTTGGTTACATTAGTGATGTACATACCCCAATTCAAACTCACACCTCCTGCTATTCTAAAGCCATCGATAATATATGGATTAATGAGTGAACCATTTCCAGTACAACCAAGATCTATAAAATCTTCATTTGAATCAATAATCATAGATTCCTGAAGAAATGCTTGAATGACTGGTTTTTCTTTGATATCTGCAATTGATTCAGAATTAGAAGCATTCACACTACTCATACCAGTGCTAAAGCATAAAGTACAAACCATTATGCTGAGTATTATCATACTTCGAACTATGAATCTTAGTTTCATTTCAGTATCAATGAGCTATAGGGATTTATAGCATTTATGGAGAATTACTATCTAAGTATCAAAGTTCTGATTTTCTTAATCCTTTTTTTCATCAAACAACTTTCGTTTGATATAGTTTACACAATCTTCCTTTGTATTCTGTATTTCTTCATTCATGATTGCAATTGAGAGTATAATTTTCACTTCACCTATTTCTCTTCCTGAAAATCCAAAGAAATCTTCAATCTCATTACCATCTAATTTGGGAACAAAATGTATTAGATCTTGGTTTTCATTAATCTGTTTTAGTTTCTCAATTAATGGGGTTATGAAAATAGGGGTTTTTCTTGTCGAATTTTCTGCTAAGGTTAAGGAGATTAAATTTTCAAGCTGAATCCCAATTTCCTTCAAGAATAATCTCATCTCTAACAAAGAAGGGGATAGCTCAATGAAACCAAAGAGAGAGTCTTTATTTTTAATATATTGACCTATTTCTTTGATTTCCTTATTTGAAAATGAATATTTTCTTAAAATAGTCATAACTTCTTGAAAGACCAGGTAGGTTGCCTTCTGCTTATTATAATCTTCTATGTTATCTATTGTTGTTTCAGATAAAACTGCAGCTAAGATAAGAGAAGTGTCCTTGATTTCTTTTTCTAATAAATATTGCAGCTTCATACTTATTTTCTCCCAGACTGTGGAGACCTTGTAGATATCTTCATCAATTTCTTTATTTGTTATCTGAGGAAAAAGAGTTTCAAAAACACCTAGTTCTGTCATCAGCTGAAATGCTGTAACTGGTTGAGCTCCAAGAGCCAGCTTTAATTCGTTGATTATCCTTTCATGTGGAACATCTAAAAGATTCTCAGTGTTTTTCTTTGCACCTTCTTTGACTCTTT
>JAEOTK010000014.1 GCA_016839875.1 Candidatus Heimdallarchaeota archaeon | reverse complement strand
GATATCCAACGTTTGTTGGACAATAGAGGTTTCTGTGAATGTTTTTTTCTAAGGGCAAGTGTTACGAAAGATGACTGTTCGCAGAATCTTCTTGAAACATCATCCAACCCGACTCTAAGACTGCTTTTATCTGAGAGCACTTGCTCGATTCTAATTGGTTTGATAGATACCGGTCTACCTATGGTCAGCTCAGCATGCTTGTACCTGCTACCAACTGGAGGTGAAAATTTGATAACTAGGTCATTTGACCTAAGTCTAGCCTCTTCAAGGTAAATGTCAGGATTTAATGCTAGATCTCGTTTTGAAGGATTCGAACTCAATGATGATATAGGCATCCTCTTTGTAGTAAACTGATTGTTGAAGAGAAGATAGTCAAAGGCTCTTCTTTTATTTTCATACCTCAGTAAGCATAACTCTATGTTGCCCATTTTGGCATTTGAAAGCAACCCTGCTCTAGTTGCATTTGCACTACCACTCAAACAATAGCATCCTTGATCGGTCTCAAAAAGAATGATCTTAGCGTGGATATATCGATTGACATCGTTCTTAAACGCAATCTTGAATGTTGAGATGTCATTTTTTTCCTTCTTGAGTTTCTTTATCTTCTTAACAGGAAAGTTCTGGACATAACTGGGTTGGATATACAACTGAATATTGTTGCAGAAGTTATCCACAAGAACATCCAACACTCTTCCCTGCAAGTCAAAGAAAGGAGACATAATTACGATCTTTGAAACTTCATCATTTTCCAATAAGCTATTTAATTGTGATAAAATGGGTTTTTCTACACTATGGAGCAGTCTTACACTTCTGCGCTGTCTTCCAGTTCTATTAGCATCAGAAAGCCATGGCACTTGTAAGGAATTTGCGATTTGCTCCTGATGATTTTGGCTTCGAATATATCTTTTCTTCGAAAGAACATTAAAGAAATCTCTCATCTCTATGAAAACTGAAGAGATGTCTGGATACTCCCCTACAAGATCATTGTCGATGAAAGTAAAGACTTCACCAGATCGTATAAGACCATCCTCTGTTAGATTTGTACTTCCCACAAGGAGTTTACCTGTCTCCTCTGAAGTCATCAAAAGAAACTTCGCATGAAAATCCGCTTTCAAAAAAACTGGTTCAATTAAATAAAGAATCCCAGCATGCCTGGAAGCTTTGAATGTTTCACCATAATGTCTTCCATCAACCATCAATACGACTCTTTTCACGTCTTTCTGCTGGAAAATCTTAAGAATTTCTTCCTCGAAAAACCTAGTTTCTAAGCTGTAAGTACCTAAAATGACACTTTCAAAGTCTTCGTCACTTTCTTTCAGTTCAGTAATTATCTCCTTCTCAACTAAAGAGGGCATCTATTCTACCGCCATACCCAATTTCTCTAACAGATGCATCCCATCTGCTGTCAAGCGATAATGATCGTCAACGAAATCACAAAGACCTAAGTCGCTCAGAATATTCACGCAACTGTAAAACCTGGAGTTGCGAAATCGAGGTTTCATAGGAATCCTATCTATTCGGTAAGTCTTGCCATCTTGATGGAACCATGAAATTGGACGTGAGTATAATGAAGACCCAACTTTTTGGTTATAAACGCTTACTGCTTGCGTAAGAACGTAGTCTTTGAATATCCAAGATACAAAGTCGAACAAAGTATAATCTGGATTCGACAATTTCTGTTCGAGTTGAAATACTAGACGAGTTGGGCTAAGATCTGATTCAGTTCGATTAATTAGCCAAGTCCATGAACGATTCTTTGTTTTTAACCTCCAGTAAAATCGAGCGTATATGGTAAGTAACATCAACGAAGCTAAAACTATTACCTTATGTAAGTCAAACACCTCTGAATCAAAATGACTCTTAAGGTTATCACTTAACGAGTTTTCATTCATTTTGGATGATAGAGTACAAAGAGAGTCGAAGTCTCTACTTGTGTTAAGATCAAACTTTGAAAATTTTTTCCCAGTCATAGTAAAACACAGTTTCAACAGAATTTGTCTAAGCAAAACTTCTTTTAATGATTTAGCATTTACTTTCTCATGCAGTACTGATGAAAGCTGTTGGAGCATTTTAGGGCTATCGACTAGATTGATAAAACTCGGAAACGAAAGACCTGTAGCTCTGTGAATATCTAAGGTTAAAAGGAAAGCGCTAAATAGTGACTCGCACGAATATGCAAAAAAATCGTGATTTCTGAACATTTTCCACCTTTCAACTGTGTATCCCAGTTGTGAGGAAAAAGACAAGTTCTCCACAGTCTTAGGGGTCTCGAATTGTCTGAAGTAGGCAGTGTCAAGAAATGTGTCTTCATTCAGCTCTTTTTGGTGTTTGCTTGAAACATGAATGCCACACAATATAATTGAAAGTGTATTTCGTCTGTTTTCATGAAGCTTTGAATGCTCTCCTTCTTTATTCATGCCAAACATGATTTCTGTTAGCAGAGCTCTTTCTGGAGCGTTCTTTTCGCAAAGTGAACAAAGGCAACATCTTGAACCATATTCGATGAGAACTGACTTGGGTATAGCACCTTTGCCAATGAACCTTTTGTAATAATCTGTTGTAGAGATAGCTTTCTCAAAAGCATCTGCTAATTTCTTTCCAAGTGACGTTAGAACATCTTTCATCTGTTCTTTCTTAGCTAAACCAAGAAAACCAATAGACGCTTGGTAATAATACCCATAACCACCTAAACGATTTCCTAGGTGACGAAATCCATGAACATTGACTTTGCTGCCACTGGTACGCCATCTTGGTCCACTTTTCACTGAGCCTAAGATGTTAGAGTGATCTCCAATCGGGTTTTTGCCACTGTTTTCATGTCCAACACATGCTAAAGAATAAGCTCTTCCGCGATCAAAAAAAGCATTCCGAAAATCGTCATATCGATTAATATCTTCACATTCATTTACATTCTTTACATTCCAAACATAGAAAGAGTAGTACCTGGCTCTAGGCGTCAAAGCAGTAATGCCTGTCAACATATCACTAGTTAACCTATTGGAGACGCGATCCAAACCCAATGGATCCAATGTTTTTTTGGTTACTGATGCTGGCTTGGTCCAAACCGGATCTAAGATCGACATATAGTCTCACAATACAAATGTTTCATATCTTTAAGTTTAGGGTCATGCGTGCGTAAATGCGCGTGCAAAGAGCACGCAGAGCTTTTTCTGAATCCTGAGGAGTATTTAATTATAATTATAACCACAATTCAAATGCACGCACAACGTACATCTTATTCTTCAGGGTGCGAAATCTTAAACGATCTATTGGGACCATTGAACATTAGAAGCCAGTTATTTAAAACTTCTAGCCCTAGTAAGCCATGGTCACTACTCCCCTGAAGAACTAATATCGTCTCGATTCCTGGTCTAGGAAACTCAAATTCCCCAATTTGCTGTAAGTAGGCATGACAATGATCTGCATTAACACGTCCACCTCCAGCGACCTCCCATAATCCTGACGTAAGATTTACGCCAATTAAAGCTATAGAATCTCTGTGCAAGTGTGCTACGTGAATCCCCCCATCAAATCCTGTGTCTATTTTCAATTGTTTCCTAATTGTTGTTACTCTTCCAGTAAGTTCGTTGGCTACTACTATTACAGCTGTGACAAATGGACTTCCCTGAGTGTAACTACCTTCAAAGATATCTCGATCAGAGCTCATGCTCGACCACTAAAGGCTTCATGCCCTACCCTGCAGACAAAAATCTTTTCTCTATATGTTTGATGTTGAATTTTTTTGAGCAGATCTACCCTTGTATCAGAGACCTCAACG
>JAEOTK010000100.1 GCA_016839875.1 Candidatus Heimdallarchaeota archaeon | reverse complement strand
TCATCTTACAAGTATTTTGCTAACCACTCTACAAAGTCTTTGAACGCTTCCTCTCGTCTTTCTTTTGTTTCAGTATACATTTCATGTTTACCATTTGGGTACATTTTTACTGTCAAATCTGTATGTTTCAAATCATCTATCAGTTCATCCAAAGCTATAACCATAGTATCAAGTTCACCCTTCTGTATCAGAACAGGTATTGTTACTGTAGACATCTTCTCTTTAATATCGGTATAGTGATTGAAAAAGCATGCTCCATATGCAGCTGTTGCAGTTTTATAATTGATTAAAGGATCTGTTCTGTAATCTTCAATTGATTCTGGATCAGAAGATAATTCCTCAGGTTTTATTCCTGAAGGTCCCTTGAAAGTAGGCCAAATCTTTGGTACAAACCTCATCAAAAATTCTGATACTTTAGGGAGTGGTGGTAATCTTGTTCCTGAACCAGAGAGAACAGCACCTTCAATATGTTCTTGATATTTTAGAATATATCTTTGAGAAACTAAAGAACCCATAGAGTGACCAACAATAAATAAAGGAAGATCCTTATGATTCTTCTTGATTATTTTTGATAAAGTATAACAGTCTTCAACATAATCATCAAAGCTTCTTATGTGATTCCTAATCCCTTCGCTTTTTCCATGTCCTCGGTGATCATTACCATAAACAGCGAGATTTGATGATGTTAAGTATTTGACTAGGTGTTTGTATCTACCTATATGTTCCACTCCACCATGAACTATCTGAACAACAGCTTTAGGTTTTTTTGGTATCCATTGTTGATAGTATATTTTGTGTCCTTCTAATCCATCAAAGAAGTTTTCTGCAATTTCCATGACTAAGAAAATATGTAGTAGTCTATAAATTTTGCTTAAAATATAACAGTAAAGTCCTAAGATTTATAAGCATTTAAGGAATGAGGAATACGTGTCTCTAAGAGGTTTTATCATTAGAAGAGTGTTATACATTGTTCCTATTATGTTAGGAATCACTCTGATGAATTTTACATTGATAAATCTAACTCCAGGAGACCCTGTTATAGTTAGAATAGGATTAATCCACTGTGAAACGGAACAGTGTGCAAATACAGCTTATAATAGAGAAGCAAAGGAAATGGGACTACTAGATGAGGATATGTATACTGTTCCTTGGTTCAGAAGATACGTTGATTTCATATCAGATTTACTGCGTGGTGATTTTGGAAGAAGCTGGTACAATACAAAAGCAGGGCAAGGTGTACCTGTAGCGCAAATTATAGCAGATCACGCACCATATACTGTGGTACTGAATGTTATTTCGTTTGTTGCTTCGCTGATATTATCTACAGCAATAGGGGTGGTATCAGCTACTCGAATGAGAAGTTTCTGGGATAAATCACTTACAGTGGCGATGCTATTAGGATATTCAATGCCACTTTTCTGGATAGCTAAATTATTTATGTATGTTTCATTTAGATTGTTCAATTTCACAGGAGTAACTAACAAGGACGCTTTCGTTAAACCACTTATTCTAAATCCTAGCTTCTACAAGTATCTCATATTACCAACATTAGCACTGACTCTAGGTGGACTAGTGTTTATGGCAAGATTGATGAGATCACAACTTTTAGAGATACTAAGACAAGACTATGTAACAACGGCTAAAGCAAAGGGAGTATCAAATAGAGGAGTAATCTACAAACATGCTTTCAGAAATGGATTGCTGCCTATTGTGACAATAATTGGTAGCTCATTACCAGGTTTACTTGGTGGAAGTGTAATGATCGAAAGTGTATTTGCTTGGCCAGGTTTAGGAACAAGATTCTTGGAAGCTGCATTATTTAGAGACTATCCGATGATGCTTGCAATTAATACAATTTTTCCATTTTTATTTCTCATAGCTAGGTTACTTACGGATATCACTTACGTGTTTATCGATCCTCGAATCAAGTACTAGTTTACTAGTAATTTCTAGTTATTTTCTTTGTATAATAGTAACAAAAATTAAAAATAAGGGATGTACAACATATAACTGTCTATGAGCATCAGCTTTAGTGGAGTACTGAAATCACTTCTTCTTCCTTTTGTATGGATAATAGGTATTTTACTCTATCTTGCAGTGATATTAGCTAAGTTTGTGTTCCTCTTATATGAGACTCTTATTCCTAGAGGATTGAGAGAACTTGTGCCCATCCTCAATCTTTGGAGGAAGTATCTTGTTTATATTTCGAATCTATTTTCCAGTGAAGAAAAAATCGAAGTTATCAAGATTGAAGAGGAATTTGATGAGATTATCAGGAAAGAGGATAGGATCAATAAAGCTTATCCTCTACAAAGAGGAGTTGGTGAAACTTATGACCATCTTCTGATTATTGTCCTAATAATTGTGGCATCAATAATACTGATTCAGAGCTCTACTACAAATTTCGATGCACTACTTCAAGCTGTTATAGATAGTGTTCCATGGTTTCAAACATTGAGCGATAGAGCATTGTGGCTAGTTATCACTGTAATTGCTATGATCTGCTCAACTGTCATGGGGATATTGTCTTTCATTGCTACAATCTTTGGACCTATATATGCCCTTTTTCATAAATCCAGTCTTAGAATGGTAAAAGTTGGAGCTTATCGCTTTGCATCTTATTATCAGAAAATAGAAGACTTTTTTGCACTCCCGTATATAGCATCGAAAGCTTCTTTCTCTTTCTTTGATGCACCACCTATTTCATCCGAAACATATGAGGAATTCAAGTTTGACTTGATGGGTGATTTACAGGATTTGAGTTCTCGTTTCAACAATATAATTAGTTTAAATCCAAGATCTCTTCCTGAAAAAAATAAAGCTGTTTACAAGAGACTGCTTTCTTCCAAAATAGAAGACAGATTAGATATGACTCAAGTAGAAGATTCAATCTCTCGAGCATTCGCTTTAGAAATCTGGCAGAAGGAGACCTCCTTAATCCCTTGGAAAAAAGAACCTGGTCTTGCCAAATTTGCAGAAAGAAGAGATCTCGAATATAAAGAAGCTAAACAAACATTAGCATTTGTCACAAGTAAACTCAGTGATAAATTCGTTTCAAAACCATTTTACAGCTCAATTCTTCTAACAGGAGCTTTGAAGGGTGTTCTTGCAGTTGAAAACAAATATGAAATGCCAATGAGTGATCTAGAGTATAATCAACTTGCTTTTACCTTAGCATTAGGTGCTCAGAGATACCTCATTGATCATCATGCTAAACCAAGATTCAGAAGAAGGTTACGAACTAAACTAAAGAATCTATCTTATGGTTTTGTAGTAGTGTTTGTTGAGCTTTACAATGTTTTTGTTTCATATGGAAAGCATATTTTTGGTAATTTCAAAACTAATTTTTCAAAAGGTTGGTATAAGAGAACAGCTATATTTATTGGTTCAAGGTTTGCAGAAATTCAAAAGACTCTCTTTGCATTTGTCTTTCCTGGAGATGAAGTGAAACAGAAAGAAGAGAAAAAAGCTAGAGATCAAGCAAAACAAACACTCAAAATGCTCTGGAAAGCCTTTCTTTTCCTTTTCAAGGTTATCTTAGCTCTTCCGATGAGTCTGTGGTATTTTGCTAAACTATTTTCTTTGATTTTTATTGGAATTGGAAAATTCTTACTTTATCAACTTAGCAAAATCAAATCTATGAAACGATATAGAAACTATATCTCTCAGAAGAAATGGATGATTGACAGAACAGAGAAAGTGAAAAAGAAGAATTTCGAAAAAGATCTTGCACTAGAATCAATGATTTCAATGTATGATGAAATTTATTCAAAAATGGTTTTAGAAACCTACTATTATACCTAAAAAAGAGATCCTGTCAAGTAAGACAGGTCGTTTAAACTTATTTGTAAATTACATCGCGTGTGATATCTTTAAGAGATGCAACTCCAGTCATTCTCATAGCTTTATGTAGAGTATTCTTCAGTAGAACAAAAAGAGCTTGTACTCCTTCAATTCCTCCTCCAATAGCAGCACGAACAATATCTCTCCCAATTAAAACTGATTCTGCACCTATTGCCAGCATCTTCAGAACATCATACCCTGTTCTGATTCCTCCATCTACTATTACTCTTGTTTTTCCTTTTACTGCATCTACTATATCTTGAAGTACATCAGCTGTTCCTGGTGTATGATCTAAAACTCTTCCACCGTGATTACTAACTACTACTGCGGAAACTCCAGCTTCTGCTGCTGATACTGCATCTTCAACAGACATAATCCCTTTGACAATTACAGGTAGTTTTGTGAATGCAACTAGTTCCTTGATATCTTCAGGAGATTTTCGAAATACAGGTTTGTTATGAGCTGCCATGATTGTAGAACCACAACCATCAACATCAGTTCCAACAGCAATAGCTCCACCATCTTCATACATTTTGAAGACTTTCTTTAGAGTCTCTTGATCTCTAGGTTTGCTAATCTTGACACCCCATCCTTCTCCTACGTTACAAATAGCATCATAACATGGCATGAAATCCCAATCATAAGTATAAGTGTCACCACGCCATCCAACTGTCCCTGCTTGTTTTGCTCCAAGAACAGTGGCTTTACAGAAATCAGGTTCTGTGATTGCATTGTCTCCACCAAATGAATTGACTCCTGTGACACTTGCTCCCATTATTGGCATACTCAGCTTGTTCCCAAAGAAATCATATTCTGTATTAGGAGTGTAATCATCACCTATCACACGCATTTTCAAGTTTAGTTTCTTTAATGCTTTAATGTTATTTTGGAAACTTGCACCAGATCCAACACCACCAAATCCTATTGGACTACCATAACTATTACCTTGGCATAATCGGTTGTTTTCTCCATCACAAATACGGTATACTCCACACTTTCCCTTCATCTTTTCTTTTGCTTTATTTCGGTGATCCTCGACTGACATTTTCAATCCTCATTGTTTTATATTGTTTTGAGAGTGATATGTCTAATTTAAATTCTTTTTCTTTTTTCAAAAAAATAACTTCTCATACTTTTAGGAAATTCTTTAAAGATATAGTCTCTATTAGAGATTAGTGACTGAAACAACCTTCAGAGAAGCATCAATTTCCTTTGTTGAAACACCTGTTGACATTGTCAAATTGATGGTCTCTCTTATTTCCGACACAAAAACAACCAATCCTATTCTAGATTCTGGTTGTGGAAAAGGAGTTTTTCTAAACTGTCTGAAGGAAAACAATTTCTCCAATTTGGAAGGGATAGAACTTGATCAGTCTCTTTATTCTTATTGTAAAAAGAACTACCCAGATATTGAGATCTATAATGAAGATTTCTTAGATTGGGAACCTGAAAGAAATTATGATGTAATAATAGGTAATCCCCCTTATTTACATTATAACTCACTTCCAGAGGAAACAAGGAAGAAAGTAGAAAGTATAGTTAGGAGTAAAGAATCGGACATCTATTATGCTTTTATCATGAAAGCAATTGACATTTTAGAAGAAAATGGAGAACTGATTTACATTGTTCCCTATGGTTTTTTCTATAATACTTTTGCAAAAATAGTAAGAGAGAAAATCCTTTCATCAGGATATATCGAAACAATAATTGATTTAGACGAAGTACGTCTTTTTGAGGGAGAAAATCCAGAAACTATAATTTTCAAATTTGTAAAGAAAAAACCTGATGAAAATCAAACAACACAAGTCTTACGGATTCTTAATAAAAATACTACTGCAAAAAATATTCATACATCAGCTATTGAATCATTTAACTCTAAACAGAGTAATGAAATATTTCAATACATTGAGAAACCCATCTTTGCTTCCTCTGAAGATATTTGGTCTACCTATCCAGAAATTGAGATTCCGAAGTATGTGCGATTAAAGGAAATTGCATGGGTAGGTGTGGGATTAGTAACCGGATTTGAGAATGCTTTTCTTATATCAGATTACTATACTTCTACTTATTCTAAAAATGAAACAGAAGGTATTATATCTGCTATTAAGGCTAAACACTGCAAGGGATATTGGACAGAGGGTCATTCGAAATATATCCTAATTGATCATTTGGTGGATACAGAAAAGGAATTTGCAGAGAAATATCCTTCTTTCTATAAGAAAATGATTCCATTCAAAACTTCTATGGTGAGTAGATACCTACCTAAAAAGAAGAAGTGGTTCAATTGGCAAGCATTACGTAACTTTGAAGATTACAATAAAAACATCTCAACAACAAAGATTTTTGTCCCCAATCTTGATAGAAGCAAAACTAATAGATTCAGCCTATCATCAGAAGAAATCTATCCTTCTGGAGACGTGTTGACTATAATTCCAGAAAAAACGAATGTTTTCTTTCTGTTAGGGTACCTTAATAGTAATTTCTTCCGGGAATATTATCTCTCTGCAGGTGCTAGAAGAGGACATAGAGTAGCATATACTCAAAGAATTCTGGCAAATATCAAGATACCTTCTTTTAATGAAGATATACGAAACAAAATAGCTATAACAGCTAAGAAGATTTTTGAGGAAAGAGATATTTCACAAAAAAGTAAAATAGAAAAAATAATTCAAAACGCATTTCAAGATAAATCATTCGAGAAATGGATTATTTAGATCAATATATTCAGAATTCGTAAGACTGAAGTTTTTTGTCGTAAAAATTTTGAAAATACTTCCTATTACTCGAGTTTGGAGAGGTAGAGACTAAAATTTATAAAGAGCGGTTTCCTCAATAAGATGGTATAACAATGCCAAGTGGTCAGGGGTCTGAAACAAATTGGAAGCATTACGATATTGTGGAGTATCTCTTATCACAGCAGTTCTTCAGTAGACCTCATTTCATAATAGATAGAAGAGCTGAGAAAAAGATTAAGGTCAAAGGGAGTGAAGAAGTTATCGATAAACTGATAGTGAAAATAAAAAATATTAGTAAACCTTTCGATGAAGGAAAGGATGAGGAGTTTGTAAAGTCTCTTGCATCTACTTTTAGAATTAAAGCAAAAAATATTTTTGACCAATATCAGAATAAAATGGACAATCTAGAAGACATACAAAAGAAAGATAAGAAGTTCAAAATGATGGTTGCTCTTAGTGTAGTATTATCATACTTCCACAAGAGAACAATGCTTGCTACCAATAAGGTTCTCAAAAAGGAATTTGATGATCAACTATCCAAAAGACAATTTGATAAGCTTCTAGAATGTCTTTATCAAACCGCAGATGTTGATCTATCTCTTCTTCAAAATACAGCAATTCTATTGAAATATGCTCAAATTACAAAAACAGAAATTTCTACTAAACAATTCGATAAGAAGAAAAAGATTGTTATGAAAAAAATACATGCACTTTCAGAAGCTAATGAAATGGATTGTAAATAGACAGTAACAATTGAGTTTTCTAAGAACTTATTTTTAACGATACTAGCATACCATTTGTGAAAGGAAACTTGCTCTAATTAAAGGGTGAAAACAATTAGATAAAATCTTGCTTTTGAATAAATTCATTCCATTGAAGTAACTGACTATAGAGCTTTGATTGTTGTCGATTGATTTTCTCTGCAAGCTGAACCAATCCTTCTTCATCTGCAATGTTCATTGCTTCTTCTATAAGAGCTTTAGCTTTCTTTAAATCTACATCAGCTAAAGAATAGATGTCTTTTAACCAGATAGTATGAAGCCTGATGTTCTTCACTTCTAATCTTAGAATATATGATAATGATTTTTGTTTATTAGCTACTTCCTCTAATTTGTCTGTATGCTTTTCAAGCTCATCCATTACTTCTTTTTCCCCAGATATGCTGAATTCATTCATTAACAGTTCACAAAGATTGATGAGTGCTA
>JAEOTK010000099.1 GCA_016839875.1 Candidatus Heimdallarchaeota archaeon | reverse complement strand
AATCCATTTCCTTCATGTAAACAGGTATGTCATCAATTGCTAATGATCGAGTTCCAGCCATTCGTTTGTAGGTTAACAAAGCCAATGATTGAGGAGAACCATATTTTAACCAATCTTGTGGTCTAATGACATTTCCTTTTGATTTGGATATTTTAGATCCACCTTTGTCTAAGAACAATTCATAACGTGCATGTGCTGGTGGTTCATATCCGAGAATCTCCTTACAAACCCTGTCGTTACACATAACTGATTCAAATATATCTTTTCCAAAAGCTTCAAAATCAATTTGCAATAAGTCCCATCTTGCTGCGAATTCAACCTTCCATGTTAATTTTCCTTCACCTTTAGATATATCAGACCAACCTCTGTGGTTACAACCTTCATGTTTCTTACCTCCAATTTCTTCTCCTCCACAGATATATTCAACTAATCCTTTCTTTTCATCAAAGTTGATTGCCTGTGTAGTGTAGATTTTTCCACAATTTTCACATATTGGATTATAAGGTAAAACTTCAAGATACTTGTCTTGATCTGTTGTTTCTTTGATAATCTCTCCTGCAAGTTTAGCATTGGATAATATATTTTTAACTTGAGGTGCTAATTTACCAGATGTGTAGAGCTTGTAAGCTGATTGAGGATTAAATTCGATTCCTGCAACATCTAAAGATTCGAGTAGTAAAGAAGCCATGTGCTCTCCATAGCTCTTATGACATCCCCAAGGATCTGGAATTGTGCTGACTGGTTTTCCAAGATGTTCTTCCAATTCTGGAGGTGTTCCTACAGGAACCTTTCTAAGACCATCCATATCATCTGCAAATGGGATAAATTCGGATTCTCTTCCTTGCTCCTCAATTGCTAGTTTGAAAGCATATCCTCTTGAAGCATCAGCAAATGAGCCAATATGGGGAAAACCTGATGCCCCTAATCCACTTTCAGTTCTTATAAGAGTAGGATGATCTCCTTCGAGTTTATCTTTTCTTTCTATCACACTTTGAGCTATTTTATCAATCCATGTTCCTCGTCCGATAATCTCTTCGGTGTCATCACCTAAATCAAATTCTTGAGTCATTTTTTTATCTCCTAGATTGGAATAATACTTCTTATAGTATAGATTAACTATTATTCACGTTTCACTTAAAAATTATGGTCTTTGAGTTGGTATTCTTTGGTTTAGCTTTGTTTTTATTTTTCTATTCCTTCATATACTTTTTCCATTTCTTGTCTCCAAGATACGAAATCATTAGGTGTTTCAGGATATCGATCACAGAGAGAAGCTGTTTTCTTACTAGCACTTATAGCTTTTTTGATTAGAAGTAATAAACCAAAACGTGGAATCGATCTCATTGCTCTATCTAGATAAGAGTAGATTGTTTGTTTCTTCAACACACCTTCTGAAGTTAGATCTGCTTGTTTAATCACTTTACGGGTTAATAAGAACTCCAACCTTTTTGGTCCTAATTCCTGAAGTGCTAATGTTAAAATTCTACTCCTAGCATGCTCAGCTCCAAAGCTCTTAATGACTCTCTTGTTATATTCCCACAGCCCCTCAATATCTGTTTTATTTTTCTTAATTGCATCTGAAGCTATTTCTCCAGCATGCAGTCCTGCAAACATTGCGGGTCCATGCCCTTCAGCTGTCAATGGATCTGCATGAAAAGCAGCATCTCCTGCAATAATCAATCCTGGAGCAACTGCATTCCATAGAGGAGGACGAATAGGTACGCTATCTCCTCTCCCATCAATAGTATTGTAAGTTCCCTTTGGGTAGTAGTTTTCCATCGCATTGAAATAAACTGATTTTACACTCTTGTCCTTATCCTTTCCTACTTTTATGAACCCAGTTCCACAATTGATTCTTTTATCCCCATCTCCAAAAAACCAGATATATCCGGGGTTTGGAATACCCTCTTCATATTGCAGAACAATTTTACCATCTAAATCATGCTCTCTATCCAGTTCAATTATTTCTCTATAACACGGAGCATAATCTGTTTTTCTAAGTTTATTATTCAACATAGGTTCAAAATCATCTGGAAGGTTTGTTCTGATTACAGCCAACAGTCCACTACAGTCTATGACAACTTGTGCATTGTATTCTTTTTCTTCCTTCTTCTGAGTACGGGCAATAATTCCTGCAACCTTCCCTTCTTTTATGATGGGTTTGATGACTTTTGTGTCAGCCAAGAGAACAACTCCTTTCTCAATAGCATTATTTAGGAGTCGTTGTCCATATCGGTGTCTATTAACCATATATCCAATAGCCGGTAATATGATGTGATCTACGGGTAAAGAAGTTCGAAGAACAAGTTCTCTCACGTGAGCGTTAATTTCTTTTTCTGAAGGTTTTTCTATCTTTAGTTCATTTGAGACTGTCTCAATTGTTCGTTTTGAAATAGCTTCTCCGCAAACTTTGTCTCCTATTTTTTCGTATTGTTTTTTATCGATGAGAAGAACATCTAATCCCTCGTTTCTGCAAGAAATTGCAGCGCACACTCCTGCTGGACCTGCTCCAACAATAATCACATCATATGATTGTTTCATTGAAGAATGATATCAACAGCTAAAATATAAACCTAATGAATAAAAAGAGGGAAGAAACTTTCCCAAATTACTAACCTAAACAATAAATGGTTGATCGAAACTGAAAGCTAACAATTCTCTTTCAATATGTGTCTCTCTCTCTAATACTTCTACTTCTTTTCTATCACCAAGTATTACTTCAAAGAGCTCAAAGATTGGTTGAGTATCACCTGAAACCTGAAGAAGAACTGAGATTTCACTATTCCTTTCAGGGGGATTAGTCACCCAAGTGATAGTTTTGTGGTCACCATTTGTCGTCTCCTCTAAAATTTGTGCTTCAGGAGGACTCAATCCTGCAATAACGTGAGACGCTGGTATTTTGTCTGTAAAAGCAACTACTTCTTCTATATCACTTAATGCTTTGATAACATACAATATCTTGTATCCAGATTCTCTGGTTGTGGGTTGAAGAATCTTTAGACATTTCATGATATCTGTTCCGTTACTATCTTTTATCAGCTTCTTTCCTCTGAACATGTATCTGAAGAAATCAAGTCTATAGGTTATATCTATGGTTTCTTCAGCTTTTACTTCTGGATGTTGCCACCTTGCTATTATACCTTTCATTTTAGCTCTTTCTATAACACCTTGAGGAGCAGTTGCTTTTGGAGTTGTTTTTAGTATGTTGAATTCTGGAGGAATTGTATCAGCAATGTATACTGCTTGAAGTTGAGTCTTTTTGGAATTTACATATCTTGTTGAAGCTCTGTATTCTAGATCTGAAGGAGTTATACTTTCAAAACTATTCAAGACAGTAATCTCTTTGTCTTCAACTTCTAGTATCATTCTATTTATTCTTCTTTTAAGATAATATTTTATTTCCACTCTTTCTTTTGGTGCCAATTCAGACAATTTCCATCTCATATGAAGAGCTCCTTCCCCTTTAATTTGCTCTTTTTCAATATTTTCTAAACTAGCTTCAGTCATCAGAATGTTGAAGCTGTAGGGTATCTGATCAAATATTTCTATATTTGTTATAGGCGCATCTTGTCTGTTTACTAAAGTGAAATTAATAGAGTAATTTCCTATAGATTCTCCAATATTGATGTTTTTTGTCATTTCAACGCTTTGTTTTTCTCCATCCTGTTGTAAGTATTGATGAACGCTTTGTATGGTGGTTGGTACGTCTATTTGATTTCTTTCTATCAAAGTCTGTATCAATTCGTTCATGATAAATTCATCTTCAGGTAATTGCTTCAGTTTCACAACTTTTCCAATTATACCAACTTCTTCCTCTAAGTTATACAAATTTTCTAGATGAACGGTAGAGATTTTGACAGTTTCAATTATGATGTCTTCTAATTGTTGTTCAACAATCTCTTCAGCTTTTATAAGACGTAGAATAAGAGCATAATCACTGTTTATTCCTACTGTTTCAAAATATTCTTCAATCCATCTAGCAACTCTAGTTTCATGTGGAGGTAAGATAGTTGACCAAAAGTCAAATACTGCTCTCACTAGCTCATGTAGATTTTCACATTCTTTTTCATTGATAATATCTCGTGTATCATAAAATGAAACCAATCCACTCATTGCTGTATTGAAGAGATTTGTATTCGGTTCAATTTCAATGAAATAACGAGTTGAGCCCCATATTGGTTTTCTTTCTGCCATTTTACTCAATCCTCACAACTTCTTGTACTGATATGACCTCAAACTCCTCAAGAACTTCCGTCGACATTGCAATTTCTTCTGTATTTTTGAGCTTATGATTATAGATTTTCAGTGTAAAAGTTCCACTTGGTAGCTGATTGAGTACGAAATTTCTTGCCTGAGTGACATTCTCAAAAAGAACACTTGGTGCCACAGGAATTTGAACATAATCGCCAAAAACATCCTTTTTACATAATTCAACAATTTCCTTTTGAGTAGGTACTTCAGATCTTAATTCGAAAATAGTCCTCACAGTATTCAAATGGAAACTCTCTAAACCTTCTTCAATTGATTTATCATAGATTTCTTTTGCTTTGTTGTTCTCTTCTAACAGTAAATATCTGCTGATTAGTTTACTATATGAATAAGCAAGTAATTCAGCATCTTCTATACTTTCTGCTGTTTCAGAAAAGAAATGCCATATAATAACTGATTCTAAAACTTTATCTTCTTGCTCGAATTCTCTAGTTTTATTTTCAACAAATATGAAGAATTCATCCTCTGATTTATTTGCTAATATCTCTCTTGCTTCACGAATAACAAGCTGAACAGCATCTTCCGAACTCACTTCTTATCACATTCCAAACATGTTACAAGTCTATAATTTAAGATTTCAATATAATACTTTTTCTACAGTTCTCGATTTAAATGCAAATAATCATAAACATTCTTCACAAAAGTTAAGTTTTTTTAGAAGTAGAAAAAGTAGGACATGTCGATAAAGTTAAAAAACACTGATTTTTGTTTTTAATATGGCTGAAACAAGTAAAATTGATTCCTGTGCATTCCATTACAGAAATGAAAAAGATGGAAGTTGTGCACAATGCGGATTGCCAATGTGCAATTTGGATCAAAATTTCAATGTAAATGCTGACAGAATCTGTCAACTTTGTACAAACATTACAAAAGCAAAGAAGAATGTTAGATACATTCAGATAGGTATTTGGGTTGTAATAATTGCTGCAGTAATTACATTATGGCAGTTGTTACCTCAAGAACAATTCCTTTTTGCTTTCACTCCTGTTATATTGATGCTAGTAACACCTTATATACTGCGTCCTATAATCATGAAGTTTTACTTCAAGGATTTACTTCCTAAAGAATCAATTTTACCAATAGTTCGTTATTTTGAAGCTTCAGGAAATCTCGACCATTATAAGCTAGTAGTGAAGTTTTTAGACAAACTTGAAGATGAAGAGCTAGAGGATATTAGAACTCCATTCTTTGATTATATTGTTCCTGCTTTAGCATTCAATTATTCGAAACTCCCAGAAGGATGGGAAAAAGATATAGTAGAAGGATTGAAGATTACAGAAGATCAATTTATAGAAATCTTAACTACAAACTACAGTAAGCAACTCATTCGAACAGCTGTTCATAGTTCTCAAGCAAATATCTCACTATTCATATTTTATTTGAGCGAAAAAGCTGAAAATAAGGATTTAATAGTTGATTATATCAAAGCTATTACATCATCTGAGATCGTAAGTTCTACTGATGAAGAGCTTAATACTATATACAATAAACTACTAGAAGACGTGTTTCTGTATGAAGAGCAATTCATTGAGTTCTGTGATGAGCTAAACCTAGAAAAAGAAAAGACTATTCTCTATCAATTATTAAAACGATATGAACCTCCTCCCGTACCTAAAAATCAATTAGAAGCTGTTTTATCACCAGCACAACTAAGAGAAAAGAGAAAGAAAGAGGAATTAGAAGCTCCTGCAGAACCTAAAGAACTTCAAGGTGAAATTGTAGAAGTCAAAGAAGAAGAAGTAGAATTTGTTGAAGCTGTAGAAGAAGAAGTAGAATTTGTGGATGATGAATAAATTCGAAACAAACTTTCTTCTGCTTTTCTATTATTTTATCCTTTTTAGTCTCAAAAGTAACTAATATATTACTCATTATTATTTAATACTGAGAATAAAGAAAATGATGATTTATAACAACCTATGAAGTTGTGATTTACCTAGCTCACTCTGATTCTTCTATTCTCTCTTATCATAGAAACTCTTAATAAAAGACAATATTCACGAAAACTATAGTAGACAGGTTGTTGTAATGATAGATAAGAAATCACAAAAACATAAGCTAGATGATTTATGGAAGTTTTTTGGGATCATTCTCTATTTATTTACAATTTCTGTTTTTATTATTGGTATTGTTTATTTCATCTGGTCAATAGTGTTGATTATAAAACAAGTACAACCAACCACTATTGCTCAAACTGTATTAAACTTTTTATCACTTTTTGTTGAGGTTTTAGGTATTTTTTATACAGTAATGCTCTTCAAACATATGGGAACAACTTCTTTTCATCCTCCAATTAGAGGTAAACCCATGGAATACTCTTTGAAGGACTTTCCATTAGTCAGTATATTCATACCCATTCACAAACCTGAACCAAAAATTCTCAGAGCGACTCTTGACTCCATTATCCAAGCTGACTATCCAAGAGAAAAAATTGAGATACTTCTAGGCGATGATACTGAATCATCGTTCCCAACTCTAGAGGAAGTTAAACAACTGGCAAAGGAATATGATGCTGAGTATATCTATGATACAAGCAACCTCAATTTTAAAGCTGGAATGTTGAATATTATGCTTAAGCATTCTAATGCAGAATACATTGTTTTCTTGGATTATGATCATAAAATAACTAGAAATTTCTTGAAAGGCAGCATGGCATTATTAACTGAAGATGAAAATTTAGCATTTGTTCAGTCCAAAGTAAATTTCTACAATATTCAATCAAGATTGCAAATATGGGAAGCGGTGATGTATGCGCAGTTCTTTGAGGTTTTTCAAAGATCGAAGAACAGAAGATCTACTGTACTTTTCAACGGTTCTACAGCTTGTTTCAAGAAGAAAGTAATTGAAGAAATTGGGGGTGTACCTACTGATACTTTTACTGAGGATATTGATTTATCCATTCAGATACTGAGCAAAGGATACAAAAGCAAACTTCTTGATGAGTATGGAAGCCTTGGATTGATACCTGCTAATTTCTCTCTGCTACTATCCCAGATCCTTAGATGGGCAAAAGGGAGCATGCATGTTTTAAAACTAAGATGGAGAAAAATTCTTACAGGAAAACTTTCAATTTTTGATAAGATTGATTTATCTTTTAGTACATTATTGTTCTTTATCGCTTCGTCAATGTATTTAACAATTCTATTTTACGTAATTATGTTCTTTACAAATAGTGAGGCTATCCGACTTCCAATTGAACAATTTCCACCCCTTATTATTATGCCAATCGCATTAATGATTGCGTATCAAATCTCAGGATTGATCGCAGTGATGTATGCTAGAAGAAACGAAGTTATAGACATGAATCTTCTAGATTTGATTCTGTTTTTTGTAATTGCTCTTGCGTTGAACCCATTTACAGTATATGCAGTTATTCGAACTGTTTTTAGATTTCGTCCACCATCCAGAGATAGAGATGAATGGAATGAGAAAGTCCCGTTTATTCCGCTTTCAATAGTAATCTCTTTACTAGGAGTGGGGATTATTGTTCTATCATATTTTGATTTCATTAATGGAGCAACTTTGTGGGTAGTACTTGGTCTTTTGGGGCTTTCACTTGTGGCAACTTTACCAGTTTGTCTATATCTTCATTTCACAACGAAGGATAACAAACCTTATTTTGCCAATAAAATATCATAGTTCATTGAATGGATGATTTTATGAAATGGAAAAAAGTCCCTTGGTACGTTCTAACTCTTTCGTTGCTAGGCTTCTTAACTTACTATGTTGTTTCTAGTATAATTTATATCATAAAATATTACCATGACTTGTATACCTATTCAGGAAGCTTAACACATTGGAAACCAATTTTGGGATTGATATTCAATTTCCTTATTTTGTCAATGGAATTGGTATCAGCATTCTATTCTGTTTTCATCTATTACTATATAGGTTCCTCCTCAACTTACAAGATAATTAAAGATGATAAGAACAAATATTTGACAAGTGATCCTCTTCCAAAAGTTATCATAGCTATACCGCTATACAAGGAACCTCTGACCGTGGTTTCCCAAACTATAGAAGGAGCGCTGAATGTTGATTATCCAAAGGATCGATTAGAAGTTGTTGTATGCGATGATAGTCCTGCTGACTACTCAACTGATATTAGAGAATTTTGTGAATCAAAAAATGTCAAATATATTCAGAGATCATCTAGAAAGGGTTTCAAAGCTGGTGCAATAAATAATGTGCTAAAACAAGTTGAATGTGATTTCTTTGCAATGTTGGATTCAGATCATATCCCGACACCGAATTTCATCAGAACTTGTATGTCTGGTTTTGTGCAAGATGACATTATACTTGTACAGGGAAAACCACATTTTGTGAACCAAGACAATTATCTAATGAGGAGCAGTGCGTATATTCATACTCAGTTCTTTCATATTTACCAAAAAAGTAGAGGTACAAGGAATGGAGTAATATTTGCTGGAACCACAGGGATGTTTAGAACCGAATTACTGAAGGAATTTGGAGGTTTTCTAGAAGATACTTTAGCTGAAGATACTGATACCTCCTTTGTAATGATGTCCAAAGGATATAAAACCAATTATATCCATGAAGTCTGTTCTAAAGGTTTAGTTCCTTGGAACCCTATAAGTATGATAAACCAAGTTTGGCGTTGGACAAATGGGATAACATCAATTTTCAGAAAAAGACTGTTCAAAGTTATAGGTGGAAAAAACTCTATTATTAATAAAGTTGATACAGTTGCAACTAGTTTAACACCAATAATTGGAGTTGGTGTGTGGTTTGTAAATCTATTACTCTACATCATGTATCTTCTTAGAAGTAAATTAGGATTTGCAGAGTTTAATTTTGTCCGTCCTATCTTGGGATCTAACTTTCCTTTACTTTTACTTGCTCCTATTTTAATCTCATTTGCTAGTCTTGTAATGGCATTCATATCTTGGATAAGAGAAAGCAGAGAGGATAGAATGATAAGGTTACGTGGCTTTTTTGGAATGACCTGGACCATTACTGCATTCTATATGCTCATGTTGACAGCACAATCATTCCTAGTTTGGGCTGTTTTAAGTGCATTATTAGGTGTAAAGAAGGATTTTGATAGAACTGTTAAAGAGAAAACGAAAACAATAGGTAAAATGAGTGCAAAAATTAAATACACTCTTTGGTCTATTGGTTTACTTGTACTAGCAGTATTATATTACATAGCAAGTTGGGAAACATTAAGAGCTACACCTATGGACCCTCTATTTGGATGGTTCATTATAGCTGCTGTCTCAATTACAATTCCTATAATAATAACTGCAACTCATTTCAGACAGATAGAACTAATGAAAATGTTTGCAGCAACAAAAACTGCAGCAGATGTAGAAAAGGAATATGAGGAAAAAAACAATGACACCAATTGATATTCGAGTAATTTTACCGATCATTTCAATTGTTGCTTTTGGTTCATTTAGTGTAGAGGTTATTAGAAAGAAAATACTAAGGATAAAAGAAAAAGTGTCGCTTTTTGAACATCTTCTTGAATCTGTAGTTGTTGGTTCAATTTTCTTGATTATTCCTATGTTAATCATAGCAATAATCTCTGAAGCAGTTGGAAGTAGCAGACTACTAGAGCGATTTGTTTATGTCTTTCTGGCCATTAGTCTTGCTTATGTGATATACAAAATTTATGTCTGGGTAAGAAGAAGACTTCCTTCTGTTATGTTGTCTGAAAAAAGAAGAATACCTCAATCGCTTGAAAATTTACTTGTTGTAATAGTTGCATTGATGCTATTATTCTATTGCTTACAAGCTCTAGTGTATCCCTTAAGAGGTTGGGACTTTCTTCATTTTTACTTACCTAATTCCTTCCGAATTTATATAACTGGTCAGCTCGGACATATCAATGAACTAAACTTTCTTCCTCAATTTAAGCCCCCCGCTAATGTTTTACTCTATGCATTCACTTTCTTTGTTACTCAATCTGAGATGGTACATCTTGTTCCAATGCTTTTTATTGCAGGTACTGTTTATTTATGTTATAGAATAGCAATTTTCGAAGGATTAACTAAAAAGAATAGTTTATTTGCTGCAATAGCTTTTCTTGCAACACCTCTCGTATTTTTCCTTGTTTATGAATTTCAATACTATCAAGAAACATATATCATGTTTTTTGCAACTGCATCTTTCTACTTCTTCAGGCAGTTCTTTAAAAAAGAAGGTTTTAGTCAGAAGTTCTTCTATGCTTTTCTAACGTCATTAAGTCTTTGTGGAGCAATATTAAGTAAGATAAGTGGTTTTATTATTCCCTTATTATTGATCGTTGCAATGCCTTCTGACAAAGTTGGCAAAGTATTTCGAATAATTATTATTGCAGGGTTTTCATATCAGCTTATCAGAAAATCAATATTTGATATTTATCTAGGAACAGGGATACTTATCGGGTTGCTTTCTATATTT
>JAEOTK010000098.1 GCA_016839875.1 Candidatus Heimdallarchaeota archaeon | reverse complement strand
GTTGTAGAAGGCGTACCACACTGGAACTTTACTTTTGGTTCTGGCCCATCATTGTTCTTTATCAATGATGATTATACAGAGCACGCAGCATTATTGGGTGCTATTGGATTTACAGTTACAGATACAGCAACTACTTTCTCAGCAACCTTTGTTAATGGTACTGGAGAATTATCCGGTACTTGGAGAAAATCAGATGGAGTTTGCACTCATTTGATCTATGATGATATCTTCTTTATGGGTACAGATTACACTGGATTTACTTTTGAAATTTCATTAAACGATAAAGTATACAATCCACTACCAGTCTCAAATGGTGAAGTTATTTCATTCGATGTTGATATTGCTGATATTTCAGTAACTGGTACAGGCGATCTCTACGCTGCTATTAATCAAACAGATTTGAGCATGGTTTACACCGAAGCTGATGCACTCGTTGGTGAAACAATGGTAAGCATTGTTGTTACAGAAGTTCGTGGCTGCTACTATATGGCTGATACTTATGCCCGTAATTTTGAAACCGGTGTATTAGAGAAGTCATCCGAACCAACTGTTTTCAATGGATTTATGGGTTCTATAACCTCTGGTGATGAACCATTCTATGATGAACCATCACATGGATTCTCAGAAGGTATTGCTCCAGCAATAACTCCTGATTGGAACATCTACGAAGGCTATATGATTCTTGGCGACACTATTGTTGGTGTTTACATGGATGAACTTATGGATGCTCTTGATCCCCCAGCAGATGAACTTATCTTCCACGCTATTGAAGCGGGAACTGCATTAAAAAAGAAGGGTGATTTCTATTACTTCCAAGAAGCAGCAAATGTGCAAGTTGAAAACAATCTTACAATTGGTACAATTATGCCAGAAACTGCTTACGCCACAGGCGCTACATATACACTTGAAGAAAACGCATACTTATGTTATCATGAATCAGGTATTGGTGCTGCAATTTACATCAGAGTAGCCATGGATATCGAAGTTTATGATTCTTCTACTTCATTCGATACAGGTACTATACATGCAGAAGTTGACTTCAAAATAAGAAACCCCAACTACAATCCCCCTGAAATCATAAATAACAATATTCTTCCTGGATTCACTTGGTTTATTGCCATTCCAACAATCATTGGTTTAGTAGCAATCGGTGCAATCTTCAGAAGAAGAAGATAATTAGTCTATTAGGTGCGATTTATTTCGCACTTTACTCTCTTTTTTTTATTGATTTATCTCGCAAGAGGTAAGAATTAAAAAGTTATATCTACATTTCTTCCTTGTAGAATATTTATTGTTTAGGAGTACAAGCTTTAACTATGTCCACGAATCTTAGTCCTGAAGCCAAATTGGCTGAACAAGAATATAATGATGCTACTACATTAGATGATAAAATCGTGAAATTAGAGAAATTTATCTCACTTGTTCCCAAACATAAAGCTACAGAAAAATTGGTCGCGAGATTAAGAAGTAGATTAGTAAGGTATAAATCTGAATTAGAGGAAAACAAAAGAAGACAAAAATCTCTTTCAAAAGGTCCCACTTGGGTTATTCCAAAAGAAGGCGATGCACAAGTTTCTCTTATTGGTATAAAGAATTCAGGCAAATCTCAGTTATTACACATTCTAACAGGATCCAATACTAAAGTTGCCGATTATCCATACACTACAGAAAAACCTGAGCCCGGAGTTTTAGATTGCGGTGGAGCGATAATTCAGCTAATTGATTTACCAAGTATTTTTCCTAATATTCGAACTGAGACTAAAAATGGAGCAATGCTTCTCTCACAAATTCGGGCTTCAGATCTAATAGTTTTCGTAATTGATCTCTCTGAAGATCCAAAAGAACAAATGGATATTCTGATAGAAGAACTCTACAATGGCAGTATACGAGTCAATAAAGAAAAACCTCCTATTGAACTTCGCAAAACAGGTTCAGGTGGAGCAATTCTGATTGGTGAAAGCAAAGTAGATGCAACTCGAGAAGAAATCATTGAAATACTCCATGATCTTGGAATCTATAATTTCTCATTAAAATTCTTTAAACCAATGACTTTAACAGATGTTGTTGAAGCTCTCGATTATAGTCTAGCATATAGTAAAGGTATTATTGTTGCTAATAAGGGAGATATGACTGGTTCTAAAGAAAATTTCCAGAAGCTGAAGGATTTGTATGAGAAGCAATTTATAATTATCCCAATTAGTGCAAAGAAAGGAGAGGGATTGGAGCACTTAGAAAAAACTATTTTTGATCTCTTAGATCTTGTTAGAATTAGAAGTAAAGAACCCAATGGAGGAATTGCTGCTAAACCCATTGTTTTGAAGAAGGGAGCAACTGTTTCTGATGTGGCAAAAATTATTCACACAAGATTCTATGATCACTTCAAACAAGCCAAAATTTATGGTCCTAGTGCAAAATTTGATGGGCAATCTGTAGGATTAAACCATGAATTAGCTGACGGAGATATAGTTGAAATCTTTGCGGATTGATTCCAATTCAAATAAGAAATGCAGTACAGCTTATACCAAAAGTTAGTATACCTGCTAAAAATGAAGCCCAATAATTAACATGATCATTTCTAAACCAATCATTTCCTCGCAATAGTTTTGTGGGTTCGCCATGGTGTACTCTCTTTTCCGTTCCTTTACCACAAACAGTACATTCAAAGAAACCTTGTATGGTAGCTCCAAATAAACTATCTAGTAGTCCGCCTATGAAACCGAAAATACTTGTTAATGGTATGAATAGGTATATTTGCCAAGTTGAAACATCCGGAATGGGACTTTTCCAAAATATCTCGATTAATAATGCAACTAATGTAATAATTAGAGCACCTATAAATGAAGCAGCAGTGCCTTTTGGAGATATTCCCCCGGAAGTTCCTCTTTCCACTTTCTTACTAAGTTTTAGAATCCAATAGGGTTGATCATTTGACAGAATTCCAATTTCAGTCCCCCAAGTATCGGCATTAACAGTACCAATTGTTGCTATGAACGCAAAAACGAAGGCATTTGAAATGATGATATTATCAGTAAAAAGAAAGGTCAATAAATGACCAATTACAAAAATGAATCCACCTAGACCGTTTGCTAAGACTTGTGAGGTATCTCTTTCTCCACCTTTCTCGAATTTGTCCTGGACATCTTTCTTATCTTTTTTACGATAATTAGTTAGTATACTACTGGAAATGAAGAATGCAAACAAGAGCACATAGAAAATCGGATGAATCATCCAATAAGCTATCCCGAAAAAGCCTGCTAGTAAACAAGCAAAAAGAGTGAGATGTCTTTTTATCCTAGCCCAAACGAAAATCGGTACGTTTAATCCAATAGCGATGGATAAAGCTATCAACCATCCCCATGGACCGAAAACTTGTGAAAACCAGATTTCACCAATCATTTCTTTTAAACCACACCAATTTTTCAATACTTTTGGAACGACTAAAGGAAATAAAAATAATTCAAAAGGGTTTCTATTGTGTGGTAAAGATATAACTAAGAAACTTATTTCAGAAATAAAAAAAAATAAAGAAAAAGAAGGATATTTCTTCTATTCTTTTTCTAGCTTAATGGAGAGTTCTTCTCCGGAGATTAATTTTAGTTCTGAGATGTGTAATGGTAGTTTGATTAGCTCTTGGTGTTCTTTTATCTGTGAATGAAGTTCTTTTGAGATTGTTAGTTCTGCTTGTTTGATTGGTTGATTCAATGCTATCCTCATGTTTGCTTTTTGTTGTCTACCAAGGGCAATTATTTCAATGAGTAGTGCACCAAGTTTGGTTTCTTCAGGGTCATACTTCTTCTTGTCCTTCTTAGGCCACTCTGTTGCATGAATAGATATTTTTCCAATTTCATTTTTGAACATATTAAGATAAATTTCATCAGTAACATGTGGACAGAATGGAGCTAATAGGCGTAAAATAGACCACAAGGTATCTTTGAGAATTTGTTTAACAGTAGATGATCGAGTAAGATTATCAGACCTTAATATTGGTTTTATGCTTTCCAGATAATTATCGCAGAGTTTACTCCAAGTGAACTCATGAATAATCTTCAAACTTGTATGGAATTCATAAAGATCCATTGTTCTAGT
>JAEOTK010000097.1 GCA_016839875.1 Candidatus Heimdallarchaeota archaeon | reverse complement strand
GAAGTTAAACCTGAAACTATTGCTATTAACTACGCAGAAGATAACGTAGCAGCTGATGGTCTCACTCATGGATTATGGTTGCGATTAACAAAGATGCTTGAAGGAACTAAATATAAAGAAAAATTAATTTCCTCTGATAATCTCCTTGCTGCGTTAAGAGGAAGGAAAATACAGGTGGAAACTGATAGAATATTGAAAGCAATTGAGATAAGTGAACGTGGGCATGCACATCTTGCAAATTCTGTCAAGTTAGGAATGACAGAACAAGATCTAGAAAAGATATTGTTAGATTTTGCAGAGGAAAATGAAGTAACACTTTCATACCCCCCACTAATCAATATTGGAGGAGATACTACTATAGGTCATGGTAAAGGTTCTGCTGATATTAAGCTCAAACGTGGAGATCTAATAAATATTGATTATGGAGTGTTTTATGAAGGATATGCATCAGATATACAAAGACTTCATTATGTATTGAAAGAAGGAGAAGAATCTCCTCCTGAAATAGTGCAATCAGTTTTTAATACTGTAATTGAAGCGATATCTGCGGGTGCAGAAAAACTCAAACCTGGCGTAAAAGGATGGGAAGTTGATTATGTTTCACGCAAAGTGATTACAGATGCGGGACATATTGAATTTAAACATGCTTTAGGACATCAAATAGGAAGAAACGTTCACGATGGTGGTTGTTTGTTAGGACCAAGATGGGAGAAATATGGACAATCCCCATTCAAAACCGTTGAAGAAGGACAGATCTTTACTCTAGAGCTTCATGTGTTTGTGGAAGATTATGGATTCTGCAGTGTTGAGGAAGATGTATTAGTTACCAAAGAAGGATGCAAATTCCTTTCTGACAGACAAACAGAACTGAATTTAATAAAACTATGATACTTAAGAGAAGACAAACATATGAACAGATTAATTTGCTAAGAAACAATTCCCTTGGCAAAAAATCCCACCATTCCAAGAATTTACGGGCTTATTTAATTAGATATTAATTTTTCTCACAACATTTAATTATTTTGCGAAATAATTTTAGAATCTATAGTCTTTTCAGACTTTAGGTGACAAAAAATGACAAAAATGAAAATTTTAACAGGAATAATACTCGTTATCATTGTTTTATCAGTATCTTCAGTTACAACAACTGCAAATGTCGCTGATTATCGCTGGGAAGATCTTCAACCAGCTTCTATGCCAATCAAATCTCTCTATATTCTAGGCTATGATATAGAATCAGATCTTACAATTGCTTTTTATTATGGATTTTCTGAACGCGTCTATGCTTATAATGCAAACACTAATGCTTGGACATCAGTAGTTACATCGACCCCAGCACATCTATTGGGCATAACTAAGATGTTTGCATATCATCCAGTCTATGATGCATTTATCTTCTTTGGAGGATCTCTAGAAAGTGGTATGCCGTATTATGGTGTAGATTATACTTATGCATATTTTTACAATAACAATTCTTGGAAAGATCTCAATCCTTCTGTTTCACCTCCAGCAAGAATTTACCCACATATGGTATATGATTCAGCTCATGATAAAATAGTGATGTTTGGTGGGATGAACAACTTCTCTTCTTCACCCAATCATAATTATGAAGATGTATGGACTTATGACGTTGCAACTAACACATGGGCTAATGTTACTCCTAGTGTGAACCCTGCAGGTCGCGTTTGGGGTTCCGCTACATATGACTCAGATGCTAATAGAACATTACTTTTTGGTGGGATGAATCAGCTTGTTTATCTTGACAGAGGCGGTTATTATAATGACTTATGGGAATTTGATCTAAATACTACTACTTGGACTCAACTCTCTCCTTTAGGCACACCTCCATCCCCAAGAGCATACACGATTGGAGCTTATGATTCAAATGCAAGTAAAACAATCATATTTGGAGGAGCTTCTGGGAAATGGGATGTTGCAGGATCAGCCTATCGTTACTCTGACACATTTATCTATGACTACGCGACTAACACTTGGACTAAATATGCATGTGATACATCCCCCAAAGCTCGTGATCAGATTGGTCTAGCTTTCAACAGTAAACTTAACATAACGTTGCTTTGTGGAGGAGGTTCTGATGATGAAATGGAACAAGATACTTGGCAATTCTATATGAACTCAGCTCTTCCTTGTGTTCCTGAATTCTCTACAACAACAATTGGTTTCCTCACTTTGATTTCTGCTTCATTGATGCTAAGTCCAATGATAATGATGGTTAGAAAAAGAAAGAAAGCTTAATTTTCTTTCCACTCCCTTTTTTCTTCTTTTACTTCTATTGCAGTTATTTTCTTTGTGTAATAAGGTATCCAAATAAAAATAATAAATAAAATGATTACCATCGTGAAAAAGAGAAAAGCAAGTTCAAGTGACCAATAAAAGAGAATAGTGTTAGTTACTAGTAGATCTGGAAAGAAAACATAGTACCAGAGAGGAATCAGGAAATCTAGTGCAAAGTGTAAGATGATTCCAAGATAAAGACCAAATTTCCATGGCCATTTCTCATAGATTGCAGAAAATACAATAAATGACATTGCAATATGGAAAAAGGAAACTATCAAACGTTCGACAAGAAAAAGAGAAGCTACCGACCAAGGAATCAATCCATCAGTGATACCAGGAAGAACGGCAAAGAAGAAGAGATAACCAATTTCAGCTGATGCCCACCCTAATCCTAGGGTTAGAGGTCCTCTCTTTCTATCCTTTTGAATAGGTTTAAACAATAATATCAACACAAACCTCAAGATTTCTTCAAAAATTCCAGCAAAAGATGCACCAATGAAACCTTGTAGTAGACCATCATTTAAGTTTGCATTTATTAGTTCTAATGGCATTATTCGGAGAAGTAAAGCTATTATCCAACCAGCTGCTCCTATTATGAATATCCAAAATACGTCTTGTTTATTTTCTGAAGAGCGTAAAATGAAGTAAAGTGTCAAAAGTATCAATATAAAGATAATACTTCCTGATAGAGATGCTTGAAGGATGTTCATAATTATAGATGATAAATAATAAGACCAAAAAAAACTTGCGTCTTTTACAGTGTTTTTGTTAAATGAAAAGAAAAGATTAAAAAAGAAATCAGAGATAGCTCAACTGCTATCATATAGCTTCAATTTGTGCGGGGATAGCCAAGTGGCCAACGGCGTCCGGCTCAAGATTTGGAATAAATATCCAGAAGGATAGGGGCTAGATGAGCAACCGGATCCTTAGTGGTTCGGGAGTTCGAATCTCCCTCCCCGCACCATTTTATTTTCTAATTAAACAAGATACAACTTTTCCCTTTTATCAAAACTTATTTAAATTCCCTTCTTTTTGCTTCAATCATGTCAAAGGTACCATACCCTACAACTAAATTTCTTAAAGTTAAATGCACTAGCTGCAATAATGAACAAATTGTCTTTGATTCATCAAAAATTGTTGTAAAATGTAATGTGTGCGGTGAAGATTTAGCTCAACCTCGTGGAGGAAAAGCTAAGATTCTAGGGGAAATTGTAGAAGTTCTTTCCTAATTGTCTATTTTTCAATTTTCAACTCAATATTTTGAGCAATCTCTCTTCTTACAAGACCTATTGCGTTTTCTTTTGGTAGAAAACATACGTCTTCTGGTTCAAATGGGCCATAAATCTGACCATCTAAACCATGTATTTTCTCTTTTGTGCTCTTAACGAATTTTACTGCAACATATTCTATATCTTCCTCTGATTCTTCATCAGTTTCTTCACCTATGATAGAAGATATGTCTGTATATGCTGCGTCTTTGGGGGAAAAAACCTCTTTCATATAAATATCATAAATTTTAGAGATTCTGTCATAAAAATCGATTTCTTCTCTAGATAAATTGACCTTTATCTCTTTTTTATTTAACACCATTTGTATTATTTTAGCTGTTCGAATTTTTAGTAAATCATTTAGAACATATCTAACTCTGTTTAACTTTGCTTCAAGCAATTTCTTTGTTAAAGGATTTTTTTCTTCTTTTACCCTTATTGTTCGTTTTCTTAGAAATTCTCGCATAGCTCCATAAAACGCTTCATCAATTTGCGTGAGTTCTTCTCTTTCCCTTTCTTCCTTCCACTTATCTTCAATCTTATCAAACACTATATTTCCCCACGCAGACGTAATATATTGATGTTATTCTCCCTTTTCTTTATTCCTTTATTCATCAATTTCATCAGATTCTTCTATTCTTGGAGCTACAAAGTATATGAGATGACCTTTGTCTTCTAACTCATAGATAATTCTTATCGGTTGTTCTTGAGTAAATGAAAGCTTAACATAGTCTGATGATCTTATTCCTTTAAGGAAATTCATGAGAAAATCAAGTGAATATACGGCTTCTGATTCTTCAGCAACCTGAAATGATTCTGTATCCATTTCTTCACTTTTAGGTTCAATAAATGTTTCCATTTCCTTTGTATCGCTTTCCGCACTGAAGTATATACCATCTTCTTTTGCTTTGATCCTAAGATAATCACTAACCATCTCAGCATCCTTTAACACTTGTTGGATGAAAGATGCTTTTACTTCAAAATTAGTGTCAAAATCAATATGAATAGAATCAGGAATGTTACCTTCTTCGGGAATGTCAATTAGTGAGAGAGAGAATTTCCTATTTTGATTCTTTCCAGCAAATTCTAAAACAAATCTTTTAGTCGCATCATCTAGAGCCATCTTTAGACTCTCATCTGCTTTAGCTGTTTTCAAAATTGTATTCAATGTTTCCAAGCTTAAACCCACGACAACTGTTTCCTTCACTTTGTATTTTTTCTCGTCAAAGGCTTCTTTCTTCATGAAGAAATCTATCATGGAGATCCGTGTAGCATCAAAAGCTTTTATTCTAATTCCATCTTCTGCAACATTTATACTACTTTCTGCAACAATAGAGCTGATTATCGAACTAATATTTGCCATCAATTTAGCATCTTCTAATACCATTTCAAAAGTCATCTTAATTCCCCTATTTTTTCATATCTACTAGAGTTCAAATTAATCGATTTAATATATATTGCTCTCTTTAACCGTTTTAGTATTTCAATATATAAGGAAATCGCATGATAAACCATTCATGCATCTTCTTTACGTAATGATAGTTCTAAATCCTTAATCTGTTGATAAGTTTCGAGACTGATTGCAGACATATCTTGAATTATTATTGCTTTTAGTTGTTTTTTAGGTTCCAATTCAAGATAACCACAGATTCTAATTAAGTCACCTTCTTTTGGTTTTTCTGCAGGAGTTTCTTCAAAAAATACTGTCAGCTGATCAGTTCCATCTTCAATAATTATTGAACTTTCTGAAATCTCTGTAACAGTACCTATTATCTTGTACTTACCTGAAGTTGTAAGTTCTGCAATATTTGCTTCTATGAAAGGTTGTGTTCTAGAAAACTGTTGAATTTCACCATTGTAATTAGTTTTATTCTCACTCATTTCTTTCCTTCCATTTAATCATATTCTCTCCAGGTCTCTCCACATACAGTACATCTAAAGAATCTTGTTGGTGATTCATCAGCACTTCTTGTTTGTACCATCCAGAAACTAACTTTCTGATTCTTTTTACAGATTGGACAGTATAAGTCTTTTGTAGGTTTCGTTGTATCAATATCACCT
Source organism: Candidatus Heimdallarchaeota archaeon (assembly GCA_016839875.1). Next base: position 3,280 of record JAEOTK010000097.1, on the reverse strand, counting down.
TCGTCCATTACTATTGTTAATTCTTTGTCAAGGTCATGGCTAATTTCTTCAGTAAAGGTTACATCCTCATTTTCTTCCAAATTTCTTTTGTAACCACATTTTAAGCAAATCAGAATTTGCTTTCCAGATTTATCTTTGTCTGTTTGTAATAATTTTCCGCAGTCAGGACAGAAATCCACAGTAATCACCTTTGTCTACAGTAGAGAACATTATCTTTCTGATTATAAGCTGTTCTTTTACGCTCATAGAAAAATGTTTTTGAATTTATATCTATTTGTTATGCAAAATCAACAAAAATTGGTGAATAGTCTTGTCAACTTGTGAAATGTGCGGTAGAGAAATCCACTCAAGACCAATTACAATCAAAATTGAAGGTGCAGAACTCTCTGTTTGTCCTTCATGTGCAAAACATGGTGAAAGAGTTGTTCATTCTAAACCACAAAGACAAAAGACAACTTCCAAACCATATTCTCATCAAAGAACAACCCCTTCAAAACCCATGTCTTCCAAACCATTTAGAAGAGAAGAACAAGGTGGGATGTTAGTCTCAGACTACCATGAAAAAATAAGGCTTGCAAGACAAAGAATGAAGCTAACCCAGAAGGAAGTTTCAATTCAAACCAAAATTTCAACTCCCGAACTTCAAAGTATAGAAACCGGGAAAATGAGACCTCCTGATAAAATTGTTAAAACACTTGAAAGATTCTTTGGGATTAAATTAACAGAAGAAGTACAATCATATCGTCCTAAGGATCAAAAGAAAGGTCCTGCACAACAAACACTTGGAGATATAGTTGTAATAAAGAAGAAGAAAGATGAGGAATAAATTCTGTAATTATTCACTCATGAAAAAGAAACAACATTCAAGCGGGATGAAAGGTCACTAATCAAAGATTCTGCTTCCTTTAATGGCAGTTTTATTGTGTAGAGACGTTTCTTTGTCCTAAACTTCAACTTAATCATATCTTTGCTTCTTTTTGTTCGTAGCTCTCCTCCATGCTCAATAGTCAAGTTAATAATATCTTCTAATTGTTCCTTAGTTATTTCGTTAGGCATTTTCAGTCACTAGGTCTCTCTAAATTTTTCTTAAAAAAGTTTTGATTTAGTGGTTTTTAGGTATTTATCAGTAAACTGAAAAAGAATATTGAAGTTAAATCAGTGTAGAAGTATGGTTTTCAACGTTATTCCTTCCAAAGAAGAATGTATCGAAATACTTGAGAAATACAAAACACCCACTCAAGTTATACAACATTGTTTACTTGTAACGAAAATTGCTGAAAATTTCTGTGATCAGATTTCAGAAGTAAAGAGAGATTTAATTATTGCTGGTTCAATGCTCCACGATATTGGACGCTCAATTACACACTCAATCTCTCATGCAGTAAAAGGTGTTCAAATCTTAGAAGGAGAAAACATAGATCCTCGGATACTAGCTATCGTTAAGAACCATATTGGTACAGGGATATCAAAAGAGGAGGCAATAAAACTAGGTTTACCAGCAGATGATTATGTTCCTCTTACTAAGGAAGAGATCATTGTCTCCTATTCAGATAATTTAGCAGCAGGAAATAAGATGTGCTCTTTTGAAGAAAAACTTCAGGAGTTCAAGGACAAATTTGGTGAAGAATCACATGTTGTGAAAGGATTCTTAAAACAGAAAGTGTTTATTGAACAAAATATTCTGAAATCGAAGAACGAGATAAATAAGTAAAAAGAGGTTTAAATAAAACCTGTTGTAATTCTTGCAGTGGTTTCTTTTTCACCAGATATTTTCTTTATTGCATCTGAAAAGTCATCATTCAAAACATGATCTCTGTCTGATCTTATTGCGAACATACCTGCTTCTGTGCATATATTCTTTATATCTGCCCCACTTGCTCCTTCAGTCATCGAAGTTAAATAATCAAAATCTATATCTCCTTTGAGGTTCATTCCGGATGAATGAATTTTGAATATTTCAAGACGACTTTCAGCGCTGGGTATAGGAATTTCAATTATTCTATCAAATCTTCCTGGTCGTAGCATTGCAGGATCAAGAATGTCTATTCGATTTGTAGCAGCAACTACTTTTACGTCTCCTCTTGGATTGAAACCATCTAATTCTGATAGTAACTGCATTAAAGTTCGTTGTACTTCTCTGTCTCCACTAGTAGCTAAATCTAATCTTCTACTACCAATTGCATCCAGTTCGTCAATAAATAATATACTTGGAGCATTGTCTCTTGCAAACTCGAAGATTTCTCTGACTAATCGTGCTCCTTCTCCAATAAACTTCTGTACAAGTTCGCTTCCTATTAATCTAATAAAAGCAGCTTGAGTTTCATGTGCTACTGCTTTGGCTAAAAGTGTTTTTCCTGTACCAGGTGGTCCATGGAGCAGAACTCCCTTTGGAGGATCAATTCCAATCTTTTCAAATAATTCTGGTTTTAATAAGGGTAATTCTACTGTTTCTTTTAGTTCTTGTATCTGTGCTTCAAGTCCGCCAACATCCTTGTATTTCTCTTCAGGTCTTTCAATCAATTCCATCTTTTGAACCATTGGATCTTGTGTTGGTGGGAGAACATTAACAATCGAAAATGTTCGTTGATTTAATGCCACTCTTGCATCGGGTTTAAGATCATTTATGTCTACTTGACGAGAAACTGTAACTACTAAATTTGGACCTGTTGTACTGCGAACAACTGCAGTCTTATTATCAAGCACTTCGACAATATAACCCATAAAAAGTGGAGGAGATCTTAGTCTCTCAAGTTCAACCTTTAAGTTATTAACCTCCCTTTGAAGACGTAATCTTTCGCTTTCAACCATCTGTTTCTCTGTTTCCAGTTGTCTAGCTTGTCTTTCTAGATGGTGAGCATAGGAAATCAAATATGCTGGGTCGTTCTGGTCAGGTTCAGACCTTTCTTTTGACAGTTTAAGCACCCTTATTATTTCTCAATAATTTCTAACCCTAATAAATATAAAAGAGTTTATATGGTATACTTTACCCAAATTATTTTTTAATAGATAATACTTTTATTTAAATAAAAAAACGAGAATAATCGCAAAAAAATTATGACAAATGAAACACCAAATTTAAGTGTGGTTTCAATATTGGAAGTATATGACATTAGCTGTACTTCGATTATCTCACAGAATAATAAGGGATAAAAGAATAACGACTCATCTAGCCCTTACTGCTAGAGCATTTGGTGCAGCTGAATTTCTGTATTCAGGAGATCATGATTCAAATATTGAAGAAAGTATTGAAGACGTTTGTAATCAATGGGGAGGAGATTTC
>JAEOTK010000096.1 GCA_016839875.1 Candidatus Heimdallarchaeota archaeon | reverse complement strand
GAAGTCATAGCTTTCCTTGAGCGATCTATACCAATCAATCATGTCTGTCTGTGCTAAATCAGCTGGACTTGTTCCGTGTCCAGCAAGAAGAACTCCAAATGTAGAATAGCCAAATTGCTTGTGCAAGTAATGTCCTAAGGCATGCATTTCTTGAGCGGTTGAAGAAAAACCATGTGTTAATATTATTCCAACTTCATTTCCTTTGTAGAAATAAGGCCCTGCTTTATCTCGTATATTTCGTTCTACTTTTTCAGGAGCTAGATTATCTAATACAGCTAGAACTGATTCCATTGGTAAGGAAGAAGAAATAAATGAACTTGAATCCCGTCGTAAAAAACTTATGGTAAATGAATTCAACCAAGAGAACATCTCACTATATGGTGAGAACAAATCAAATACAATTTGCTTTCTTGATTTCTTTTTCTTCATTTTTATAGTTCACCAAAATCTAGATTTCTTTATCATGATTTGTTTCAGGTGAAATATCCTGTTTCTTCATATCAGCAATTGCTTTCCTGAATTTTTCAATTGGTTTCTCTTTCTTTCTACCGAATTTCGTTACAATGGGAATTAATACCCCAAAAGTCAGTAATGCGGCTATAGGAATGAGAGCCCAATCCATACCAAGAGGACCATCATTTGGTGGAAATACGAGATCAATAGCTAGAAGTAACCCACTTGCTCCAACCATAAGTATAGGTCCTACAATCCAAGCAATAGCAGGACGTTTGAATATTATGAAGCTAACAATATAAGCGAAAAATAATCCACCAACTGCCCACCAAGCCCAATCAATCCTTAACCAGGCAGTATTAGGTAAAGTAACAACATCAATAATAATCAAGAACGCACTAATCAGAAAGATGTTTAATGGAGTCACCCACCACTTATATTTTGGTATTCGATCCCAAAAAGTTCTCTTTGTTTTGATATCATAATTTTCTTTATTTTGAATTATAGGCAAAGAATTGGTCGAATCTACCTCTAATGATTCCTCTTTCTCACGTACTCTCATAACAATCATGTGAGATTCTTCGATTTACTATTTATTGCTTTGTAATCTAGTCAAGAAATGAGTAACTAAATCAACTGCTAAAATATCTCTTCTTCCACAGTAATTGCTTTTCCATCATTGAATATTTTACCATCTTTTAACTCAATCACTCGAGTTCCATCTCTAACAAGATTTATGTCATGAGTAGTAATCAATAAAGTGATTTTTAGTTGCTTGTGGGCATTGTAGAGTTGTTCCATAACATTCGCTGCAAGATCTGAATCCATATTTGCTGTTGGTTCATCTAAGATTAGAAAACCTGGTGTACCAAAATTTGCAATTGCTAAAGAAGCTCTTTGTAATTCCCCACCAGAAACTTCAAGTGGATAAGAATTTTTTCTATGCTCAATCTGAAACTTTGTGAAAGTATCATCAATATCCTCTTGTGGATATTTCTTAAGAAGAATATTGTTACCTGAAAGCATATCTCTAAGAAAGAGATTTTCAGTCATAGTGATAAATGGATGCAAATCTCCTTGTTGTGAAACAATGCCAATATTATCTCTTCTAAATCTAGCACGTTCTGCATCATTTAATTTGTGTATTTCTTCATTTAAGACAGTGATACTTCCATTAGTGCTTGGTTCCATACCAGTAACCAGTTTGATCATAGTAGTCTTTCCAGAACCGCTTGGACCAATTATGAATGCTAATTCCCCTTTTATTAAATCTAAATTAATGTCAATTAAAGCTGGGACTTCCAAATTTCTGCTTCGATAAATTTTATCTACACTTCTTAAACTAATTTCGATTTCTTTTTTATCGAAATAACTTGCTTCTAATGGAGTAATTGAAAGTCTTTTTTGTTTCTTCATTTCTTGAACATCAATTTTCTTAGGAGGAATTCTCTCAGGATGAAGTATCTCCACCTGAGAATCTTCTGTAACCACGAAATCTACTTTATCCTTTAAATGTAGCAAATCATAGACTTCATTTGGGATCCGTATATTTTGAGAAGAGTCAATTTGACCTTTAAACAAGATTGGGAATTCTCGTTGATTGAGGATGCCACTCGTTTCAACATTAAAAAGAGAGCTTACACGACCACTATGTATTTCGCAAGTCCTATCTACACCCTTTAAGAAACGCAAATCATGGGTAACTACGAGAACAGTAGTACCATAATCTTTGGCAATTTGTCTCAACAATTCTTTTACGATTTCAGTATTTTCAGTATCGAGTTGTCCCGTGGGTTCGTCACATAACAACAAAGGAGCATTTTTTGCTAAAGCACTAGCTATTGCTGTTCTAATCATTTCTCCACCAGAGAGATAACTTACACGACGACTTGCTAGATGAGAAATGCCTAATGTCTCAAGAATTTCCATGTTTCGTTTCTTATTTTCGGAGTGATTTTCTGAAAATAAGCTTGATGCAAAATTGAGATTATCCATCACAGATCCTGATAGAAACAATGTTCGTTCTGGAAACTGATGTACTAGTCCAACCATATTTAATCGATAATTCAATAATTCATCTAATTCTAGTTTTCCGAGATCATAGGATCCAACTCTTACGTCCCCACTTGAAATCGCTTCTGTTCCTGCGAAAATTTTGATTAAAGTAGATTTTCCTGATCCGCTTGGTCCGATGATGGATATAACTTCGCCTTTCTTTACTCTTAAGTCAATTCCTCGTAGAGCAGCTATTCGTGTTTTTGTTTCTTCATCGGTATATATTTTTATTACATCATTGCAGTGTATCATTTCATCTACTCCTGTTTTACTGGTCTATATCTGTAGATTGCAGGGACTAATGCAAGCAACCAACCTAGCATCGAGATGACTAATCCACCTAGAATAATTAGCAATATTACCCAAGCGGGGATTCCTGGTACAAATGATTGATAGGAAATCTGTAAATCTACAAAGTAATCTAGCACGAAACCAAATAATGGAAGCGATGCAAATACTGTGATTAATAGTGGGAGAGCTATTACTAAGAAGTACTCGAACGTAAAAATTCCTAGAATCTGTCCTCTTACTGCTCCTACTCTATACAGTGATTCAAGGATTCGTCCTCTTTCTTCGAATATTTTCAAACCTGTGAAATAGCTAACAAAAATAATGGTAAACGCTGCTAGAATCGCAAAAATCAAAAGATTATCTAAAGGAAATGTTGTTAGAGTTGAATACATTTCATCATAAATATCCTCATATGTTTGAGCTGTTATATTTAGATCTGCTAGTTTTTCTTGAACTATAGCTATAGATGACTCATCTACTGCATTTATTATCTTATAATTTCGTATGCTGAAATCTGTTGTAAAACTAATCATTCTAGCAATCTCTCTTATTGTGAATCGTTTACCAACGATTGCGAAGGTATCAAAATTTGTTTGAAATGCTCTCTTTTTAGGATAAGGTGTTAAGGGGAAGGATTTGAATGAATTTATGAAAGTTAGATCTGCTGGAAAATACGTAAAATCTTCCGGATAATAGGTTTCACCAGTACTTAATCCGTGTTTTCTTCTAAATCTTGAATCACCTAAAATTGTCATATTTTCCTCTAGTGCGAGAATATCTTCTGCTGAAACAGAATAACTTTGCAGCTTTTCATTATCTATTACTTCTAAGAATTGCGTGACATTTTCAAGTGAAACCAGGTAGACAGTGAATGAATTATCAAAATTTTCACTATCATCAGTTAATGTATAAACTTCAGCTTCTGAGTACCCAGAGATTTCTGTGATATTATCAAGTAAAATATCTTTTTCTTCTAAAGGATCAACCCAGTGCTTAATCAATAAGTCTGCATCACCCATTTTCAGCGTGATATCTTTTCCAATATTTGTATCAAGTGATCTATTCATTGTTAATCCTGGTAACATAACTAGTCCAAATAGGAGAACACCCATTATTGCTAACTGGTAAGATTTTTTGTTTACTGATAAGTGTTGAATGGACAATGATAACATGTTTAATCTGTTAGGCCAAACTCTTTTACCAACAAACGTCCATAACATAGAAATCAATCGAACAATGATAAGAAATGCAAACGTTAGGAGAAACGAAACAGAACAAGTCATCATAAACCAGAAGAATGTTAAATATGACATGCTTGAGACAACTACGGATAATTCACCATAATTACTGTACACCATGAAGAGAGTTATAGAAATAATTGTGAAAATTAATGCAATAACAAACAATCTGAATTCATTTGTTGAGAAAATTCTTCTAATTCTTCCTCGTTTTTCTTTGAATTCTTCTGGGGTTGTTTGAGTTGTTTTCTTAGCAATAGAATTTTGTATGAAGAAGCTTATACTGAAAAATCCTATGAGAATAACTCCTAAACACATAAGCAGTAGAGGTTCTAAAAAGAAATTAATATAAAAATTCCATGGTTGATTTTCCAGATTCATTGTAAAAAGATAACTTATAGTAAAACCTAATGACGTACCTAAAATGAAGCTTACAAAAGTGAAAATCAGATTTTCAAAGAAAACCATGCTTCTAACAGAGTGATAACTTAAACCATATAATTTCATTCTTCGAAATACGGCTCCTAGTTCTCTTGAACCAATATTTAGCGTAACAATACTTAGTAAACCAACTATGAAGAGTAAAGGAGCATTTAATGGCAATAATTTGGTTGTTCTCAAAGTCCAAAGACCATTAAATTCAATCAAGAGTAATTTCAAATCTTGACATAAAAGAACGGGGCTATCTGTAAAATCCGACTCTATTAAATTAATTAATTCTGGAATTTGATAAATGTAGTTTTGCCAATTCGTAGGTTTTATAGCTGAAGAATCATAACTTACATCAACTAAATAGGTCAATACGCCTTCATAAGATGTTATGTTATTAAGTATCTCAGTATAGAGAGAGCTATTCGTAATAAAGACATTGTATCGATAATAATTATGGAATTCAGTGATACTACCTTCAAAATTCCAATCAAAAACATCTAGTGAAAGACTATCATTTAGGAAAGTCTCAGTCATATTGCCTACTAAGCCTACAATGGTAAAGTTCTTTGCCCTACCTGTATGCCATTCACTATACAAAGT
>JAEOTK010000095.1 GCA_016839875.1 Candidatus Heimdallarchaeota archaeon | reverse complement strand
AATAAACAATATAAGTATTTCCAGATGAATCTACACAAATATCGGTATTAGCAATATCGCTTATATTTGCATCTACATCTTGGAGTGTAAAAGATGTTGCATCATTTGTGTTCCCTAAAGCTGCACCAGCATCATCGTCAGTGTCATTCGTATAACTAATAATTGGTATATTATCTGCATTTATCGCAATTCTTGGATAATCACATAATTTACTATTCGTCTCTCCTTCTACCTCATAATAAGTTCCACTATTCCAAGAACCATCTACATTGTTAATGTAATTTATTGTCCAATCGTCTGACTTTTCATCATTTCTAAATACTACGTGTGGTTTTCCATTTGAGTCTATTGCTATTCCTGTCTGGCAATTATGAACATCTACTATGTCAGCACCTAAGTCAGCTACTACAACTGTTGCCGTAAGCACCCAATCATCATTTACCCCATCTGCTCTGAAAGTAGCATATCTTAAATCAGAACTCTTGCCGTCATCATAACAATAAACAATGTGTAATAAGTCATTACTATCTATTGCTGCCGAAGGTGAACCTATTGGATTTGTAGCGTCTCCATCTGGTTTGTTAACTGCGTCTTGTTCTGAAAAAGAATTAGGCGTTGTCCCATTTCCCTTCCATACTTCAATAGAACGATTAGTAACATCTTCAACAACAACATAAGGTATTCCGTTTGAATTACGAACTACCACTCTTGCCCCATACTGTGTTTCATTTGTATCTGCCGATGTTACTGCTGTTGCCATTATTTTGTATAGCGTTCTTTCATCTGTCCCCAAGGGATTAAAATAGTTCCCTTGTCCCAGTCATAGGAAAGCCAATCGTTAATTGTTTTTAAATTGTAATAATCTCTTTTAGTTCCGTGAAAGCTGTCATCACAACCGATTATATGGACTTGGTATTTTGATATACGATTCATTTCATCTATTAAATCTGGTATATCTTCATCTGCCATACATTCCATAAATCTTCTACTCCATATAACATCAAACTCATTTTTACTATAATTTTGTAAGTAGGTTCTGGCATCAGCTACTGTAATATATTGCTGAATATCCTGTCTCGCTTTATCGTGAGCATATTGTGAACAATCTAAACCATAAACTTCATATCCTAAGTCTCTTAAATCTTCCACAATAAAACCATAAGCACATCCAATATCAAGACATTTCTTTCCAGTCAAAACTCCTAATTGATCTACGGTTGCTGCTATGTCCTTAAAGTATTCTCCTTTGCTTTCTGGTAAATTAGGAAAAGTGGATGGATCTTCTCTAAACCATCTTCTATATTTTCTATATCCAGCGTTATGAGCATAGGTTGATATTTGACCATCAAAATAAGATTGGTCGTATTCATTTGGTTGTAATACGGGCATAATAATTTAAAACTTATTGGACATATTTCAGACTAAAACAGGTTTAAAAACTTTTATTTGAGTTGCTTTTTTAGAATTACAACTCTTACACAATGGTTGTATATTTTCTATATAATCAGTCCCTTCTTTGCTTAATGGAACAATGTGGTCTTCAGTAAGTTCAATCTCTGGCTCTTTTCTTTTACAAAAAGGACAGATATATCCATACCTTTTTTTTAATTCGTTCCATTCTTTTAAGGTGTGAGAACCCTCAGCATTATGGAGATTTGCCCATCTCCTGCGAGTATGCCAATTTTTCCTTTCTCTGTTTTCAATTCTCCACTTTTTATAATACTCGCTTTTACTTGCTGACCTTCTATCACCTGAAAACCAATACATTTTCATGTATTCTTTCCACTTGTCAATATTTCTTTCTCTCCATCCTAGATTCTTTTTCTTTTCTTGATCTTTATGTTGGAGATAATAATTTCTCCTATAATTAGGATTTTTTAATCTCCAACGAGCCATTGCTCTTCTCTCAGATTCTGAAGTTTTAAAACCTTCAGTCTTCATAAGTCCGCAAAGTCCTTAGTCTACATCTATGTAGTAGTAAACTGTTAAGGTGTCATTAGCTTCCATTGCCTTACCGCTGAATGTTCCTCTTGCCAATAAGACTCCAGCTGATGCTGTAGATTGATCAAAGATTCCAGCCTCTTTTACTGTATAGGAAGCTGTAGCAGTAAAGGTGTGTGTTAATACGGCAGTATCATTAGTAACATCAGTAGTGTGTTGAGTAGCAGTAGCAGTAGCTCTTGCTAAAGAACCTGCAGCAATCTCTGCCTTTAAAGCCGTTTGTGTTAAAGCAGCTTCAGTCTCAGATGTTCCAATAGCTAAAACAGTAAATCCTTCTGTTTTAAGATTGTTAATTGCTCCAGCTACACTATCTTTACCAACGTTGGTAACTGTATTGTGAATCCAAGCTTCTTCTACATCACCATTAGCTTTTTCGTGTCTAATTCTATAATGACCCCTTAAAGTAATAGGATTACCTAAGTATTTCATAGTATTTCTTCTTGTTATTTTGCGACCTTTTATAAGTCAAATGCTCCTTCACCTGAAGCATTAATTTTATGTTTTTTTGCAGCTATATTTCTATAACCGTAAAATTTATTTATTTCTTCTTTCATTTCATTTATCTGTGCTTTCAATCTATCTAACTTGTAATAGTCCTGTGGATCTGAACTTCCTAATACCCAATCTTGAGCTGCTCCTAAAGACAACAATCTGTGAAAGTTGTCAACAAATCCAGGTTCTGTATCAGTAGAATTAACTGTAAATTCTGATATATCTCTTGAAAAATAAGCTTTCAATCCAGAAGTAGTTGTTACATCTGCAGCAGCTGGTTTAGGATATAAAAACAAAGAACGCCCTATTACATCGTAATACATAGGCATTCCTGCATCCTCTAAAAACTCAGTTAATGCTCCAGTTATTTCACTCTGATCAAACTGAGATAATTGACGCCAGTCTCCATTGCTATCTTTTGCTTCTACTCTCATTATCTTTTGAGCATATACAGGCATCTCATAATCCTGTTGATTGGCAACTAAATTAGTTGTTGCAATAGGTAAATCAGTATAATTTCTATCATCATATTCCCATGTTCCAGAAGCTTCCCAAATCCAAGCATTTGCTCTTCTATACCAATGATTAATATTGGTCGTCATTTCATGTATTGTATATGAGGAAGTATCAGTAATTTCAAGACCACACAATCTTCTTGCGTCTTGAACAAGTCCTAATCTTCCTGCCGTGTCATTAAACTTCATAATAATAACTTAATCAATGTTCCCCAGAATATCGCTAATAATATAATTAACAATATCCATAGAGTTCTTTTACTCATAAATATTTACACTTAATACTTCTTTGGCGACCTTTTCGGCTACTGGGAAGTCACCTTCTTTATAGCCGAGATATTTGAAGCATGGTTGTAAGTGTAATAAGCGAGAATAAAATATCTTATTATCAATGTCATTCTCGTCTAAGTATTTCTGAACCAAATCTCTATTTGGAGTCCTAAATGTATAGAGTTTTTTAGTTGGTTCTTTTTTAAAATATTTAAATTTGACTCTTAGGATTGCTGCCTGAATATTATCCAAGCGAGAATTAAAACCAATATCCAAGTTATAATATTTACCGACAGCGCCAAGAGATAAATCTGCTCCATGATTTCTTAATGATTTAGCATTTTCAGCTACTTCATCATCATTAGTTAATATCATTCCTCCATCTCCCATTCCTCCTAAAGACTTAGATGGATGAAATGAGAAACATTGCACATCTCCTTTTCCTATATCTTTGTTTCCAAACGCTTGAGCACAATCTTCTACTATCCATACTTTTCCTTCTCTTCCCCAAGTGTTTTTATACGATCTTTTTTCTGCTACTTCTAAAAGGGCATCCATATCACAGCATTGTCCAAATAAATGGACTGGAACTATTGCCTTGACAAATTCTGGAAAATATCTTCCTTTACCAAATTTAGGATTAGCTGGAGGTAGCCAATACCATGTTTGTTTTTCTACTTCTTTTGGATCTATTAAAAATGTATTAGGATCTATATCTGCAAATTTTATTCTTGTTCCTATCTGAGCTAATACTTCTGCTGGAGATATAAAAGTAAATGGTGTTGTAATGCACATATCTCCTTTATGAACACCACATGCTCTTAATCCTATCCATAAAGCATCAGTTCCCGAGTTAACTCCAATAGCATGTTTCTTGTTATAATATTCTGCTACTTCTTTTTCAAATGCTTTTGTTTCTTCTCCTAAAATAAACTGTCCTGATTT
>JAEOTK010000094.1 GCA_016839875.1 Candidatus Heimdallarchaeota archaeon | reverse complement strand
TAATTACCGTTATAAGAAAGAGAAAATAACCTCTTTCTGCTTTTCTATTTTTTCGTCTTCTGTGTGTATGAAAAGTTTTACTTGTATGAATCAAGTCAATCTAAGCATCAAAGAAATAACCTTGTTCTCAACCCACCTTCTTAAGAAAGTCCTCTTGACAAGAAGGTTAGTAATTCAAAATCCTCTCAACCTTCATACAAGGTTATACATTTTTGCAAAATAATGTTTATAAGTGTCAAATACTAATACATGGCAGTTTCGAATGAAAACCAAAGTACAAAAAACTACTACATCTTGTATGTTTATTTTGATTATTCTAGTTGTTATTTCAAGTGTTGGGATAACCTCATTTGACTTGCAATCTAATCCCATGATGAATAAAGACAACCATCAGATAACTACTTCACACTTTGTAAGTAACAGCGTAGATCTTCCAATATATATAGAAAACAATACAGTTTGTGGTCCTACAGGATACAATTTTCCTGGAAATGGATCTGAATTGAATCCATATAGAATAGAGAATAAAAGAATTTCAGGCAATGGGGACAATGGAATTTATGTTAGAAATACTTCAGTTCATATCCTTATTCAAAATTGTTCACTTGAAGCTCCCAACCTTAGTTCAATAAATTTGTATGAATTAGATGGTGGTTCCATAATTATCCGCAACAATACACTCTATGGTTCCACACATGGTGTTAGAGCACAGTGGTATTCTAATACTTATTGTGAGATATTGAATAATACTGTAAGAAATAACTATAATGGTGTTTCAACATACTACATCAATAACTTCCTGATTGCAAATAATTCTATTGAAGATAATGAAAATGATGGAATTCAAGTTCGAAGTAGCAGTCACTGCACAATAGTTAACAATACTTTATCAAATGGTAGATTTGATTTAATGATTCAAAGTATGAGTTATTGCTCTGTACTTAACAATACATTCTCAGAAAAAGGATTTTACATTGATGCAACATCTCAGAATGATTATAATACTATCATCATTGATAATAATTGGATTAGTGGAAAGGAAATTAAATACCTTTATGGTGAATCTGACGTAATTCTAGATGATCAATTTGGACAGATCATCTTATCTTTGTGTTCGAATATTCAAATCAAGAATATGGAAATTTCTAATGTTAGATTCCCTATAGTTCTAGATTCTTGTTCAAATTGCATTATAGAAAATAATACAATTCGTGAATCATATTACGGAATTTATATTTCAGGTAGTAACGAAATCGTAGTTGAGAACAATAACATAATTCGATGTGAAAGCGAAGGTATTCGATTCTATGATGGATTCGATAATAATGTTTGCTCTAATGAAATAACACAAACACCAATTGGAATATATGCTAGCAATATTGGAAGTTTGGAAGTTAAGAACAATATCATAAATCAATCTGTTACAGGAATAAGCATATCAGGAAGAGAAGATTATTCAATTTCTCTAGTCATAAAGGAAAATGAAATTTGCAATAGTACCTCTGAAGGAATTAGATTAATGGAGTATACTAATGCAGAGATTTATGATAATTCGGTGTGCAATAATGGTTTTAGTGGAATAACTTTCTCAGATGTTCATAATTCTGAGATTAGTTATAATCTAATTCAACAGAATAATGATTACGGTTTGCGAATAAGTTCTGGATCTAATAATCGAATCCATCATAACAGATTCATAGATAATTATCCTGTTGCTGATTCTCAAGCATATGATGCGGGGATTTCGAACATTTGGTACGAAATTGAAACAAAAGAAGGAAACTACTGGAGCAATTATGATCAGTCTGGTTACTATGAAATTGATGGTCCAAGCAATTCTGTAGATCTCTATCCCAATAACTGGGGAGAACATCTAACCCCAACTGAAAAAACAGCTGTAAAACTAGTAATAATACTTATTGGTTTTTTTTCATTAGCATCATTAAGCAAAATAATATTAGGAAAAAAAGTAAAATAGACAAAAAAAATTTAGAACTTAATACAAGCCCATTTGTTGAATGCAAGTTAAATCGCGAAAAATATATAACTCGATTCAGTTAAGTACTCTATTGTTATTATGAATAAGCTAGCTAGTAAATTATAGGAATATCTATCTGTAAGAAGAAACAATGACAGGTGTCAGCATTCTTCTAGCGGATGAATACAGACAGTTTCCAGCTAACTTGAATCATCTAATAATGTTTAAATTTACTGATGAAATATACTAGGTGTTATAGAAAATCTGTTAGTGAAAATAGATGATAGATGAGTTAATGGAAGAAGACTATCACAAAGTTAAACATTTGTTTGCAGAGAAGCCTTTCATAGAAGGACTGCGAAGTACTCTAGAAAGAATACCTGTTTCTTATAAACAAGTATTAGTGGACAACAAAGACGATCCACAAACAGCAGTGATTGTCGTTTTTCAACACAGTGCTTCGAGAATGTGGATCTATTTCGGGGGTCGAGAAGACAATGAGGAATTCAATAAAGAATTTAGAAAGATGCTCTATGGGGAACCTATTCTAAAAGATAAGGAAGAAAATTTCGTTGAATTTCGTTGTGAACTTTCTAATAGTAGGTGGGAGGAAGGAATAAAAACCATTCTTAAGGATCCTGATCTACCCATTCGTTACTATTATGAGGTCAAAGAACTGAAATTGACGAATTGGAGAAATCTTATTCCTGAAGGCTATAGCATAGAACCAATTGATCTGACTTTGATAGAGAAAGATCATCTGAAGAGTGATATGTTATACAAGTATTTGTTTTATGCTACTTTGAGGATTCATTGGTATCCTTTAAAAGAAGGTTTGAAAGATATTCGAGGATTCCTTCTTGTAAGAGAAGATAAAGAAATCATGTGTTTCTGCATACTAGGGTTTTTGACAGAAGACAATGAAATTGAGGTTAATAGTATATACACACTAGGAGAGTATCAAAGAAAGGGTTTTGCTTCTATAGTTGGTGCTGCTACAGTAGAATATTGCTTACCCAGATATAAAACCATTAGGTGGATTTGTACTTCAACGAATATTGGTTCTTATAAAACAGCTGAAAAGATTGGATATGAAAGAATAGGAGAGTATAAACAAGCTATAGCTTATACTAACCAGGTTAACAATTGGATAGTAAAAGGGTTTCTTCAATCAATCAATAAGTTTTTGGAGTCTGATCCAGAAAATACTCTTCAGTTGAACAGGAAAGCCCATTTATTAGCAAGATTTGAGAGAAAGCAAGATTCCATTGAGGTTATTCAAGATCTTATAGAAAGAGAACCACAAAATGGGTTCTTTTATGAGACATATGGCGAAATATTACTGATTTTCCATGAATATGAGAAAGCATTAGTAAAATTTCAAAAAGCATTGGAACTTGAACCTAATGGTTGGTCTGAAACTTATATTAAAATGGCAGAATGTTATAAAGAATTAGGAAATTTTGAAAAATCAACTGAATATGCAAATAAAGGGAGAGAATTAGCAATTGTAAGAAAAGAGAAGGAATGGATAAAGAGAGCTGATAAATTACTTTTAGAAGTAAATTGACAAAATATGAACTGATTTAAGTTATTTTTCAAATCCTAATGTAGTTAAAGAGACAAAATCTATTTAGAATTTAAACAAAAGAAATTATAACCTTCTGAGGTACAATTATGTTATAATGGAAATTAGTTATATCACGAAAAACATATAATTTGTTTCAAGTTATATGACTAGTGTATATCATGAATGAGCTAGCCAACAAATTACAGGATTATCTTGCATTAAGAAGAAACAATGAGACAATAGTTGTAAAGCATTTTAAGAAACTCAATTTAGGTTATGAAACAGAAAAATATTATTTCACTGAGCTTTCTTATGTTGATGAAGAACCAGTTGCAAACAAATTCGTTTTGAGAATGCTTCCTGATATTGATGAATGTTATGGCACTAAGAATGAGTTTACTACTATGGATAGTCTTTACAAAGAAGGCTTTCCAGTTCCAAGAGTTATATTGTTTGAGGAAGATGAATCTGTTTTAGGAAAACCCTTCTTAATGATGGAATACATTAAAAATGAAAGGTTTCCCACTAAAGTATTAAATGCTACTCCAGATCAACAAAAATATTGGATTAAAAGATTTTCAGAATTATTAGTTAACCTTCATCAAATTGATTGGAAGAAAATAATAACAGACAAAGCACCAAAAAACTTAGATGATCCATTTTTCACAATTGATTCATATCTCATCAACTATATCACCGATTGGAGAAAACATGGATTTACTCTATACAAATCCACACTTGATTGGCTTAAAGAACAGAGAGAAAATTATCCTGCTAAAAGAGTGGGATTTA
>JAEOTK010000093.1 GCA_016839875.1 Candidatus Heimdallarchaeota archaeon | reverse complement strand
GGATTACTAGGATTACTAATATCATATACACGAAATTGAGTTTGTGTCTGAGTTAAACTCCTTACACCAAAGTAAGCTAAATCATCCTTGATAAAGGGCTTAGCTCCCTGTCCTCTACAGAATTCCCTTACTTTTTCTGGTTGAGTTGGGTCACTTATATCAATTACTTCATAGTACGAATCAGTTGTATTGTGTTTACTTGCATAGATATAATCCCCAACTACTTTTACATGAGAAATCGAATCTGATACATATTCACCAATTTTTGTAGGATTGGAAGGATCAGAGATATCTACTACTTCCATACCATACTCCCAGGTACTTAAATACGCAATATTCTCATTGATTTCGAAATCATGACCGTCAGTTACAGAGTAGTTAGCAAGAGATATTGGATTTGTTGGATCTTGTACATCTAAAGAACAAAATCTCTTTGTATCAAATTCAGTAAAATAAACTATATCCTCATCAACCTCAACATGATAATATAGTGCCCTTGTTTCAAATTCTCCAGTCTTAGCAATCGTAATATCTTGATAATCAGCGGATGAGAAATTAATAATCAAATTGCTACAAGTAATAATGAATAAGAAAGCAATAAGTAATCCATACTTCTTCAAGATCCTACACCAGTCTGATATTTTCTCACAAACACTTATTAAGATGTCATATAATCATCTTCCTTTTCTTCAGAACCTAATCAAATGGATATAGAATTTGAGAATGTTTATATTGGTTCAAGTGCTCTTTGAAGTCTGGATTAATTAGTATAATTACTATTTAACCCAAACTGGAAATGATGAGAATGAAAAAAAAGAGCGTCATTTCATTTTTAATACTTATTCTATTAAGCACTGTAATAACTACTATAATTGAATCAAAAGGCTTTATTGGAGAAATATACCAACCTAACTTTGATCCGCAAGTAGATGATCAAATAGAAAAGATAGTGAATCAAGTATATACTCAAACAGAAAAACAAGACAAAGAAGAGTCTTTAGGTGATCAAGAAATTTTCTGGGTTGTTGACTCTGATACTGGAGATTATAAGCAAGTAACTGCAGAATTACTTTCCATAGGACAGCACTGTTATATTTTTGTGGACCTAACCACAATTTCTACGTTAGGTGTGGCTGAAGCAACTGAAAGAAGCAATACCTATTCGGCTGAATTTGATTCTATCATGTATCCAACTAATCTAGAGTTAGTGGGTCATCCTGATGGTTTCATAGGTGATGTCGATGACGATCCAAAAATCACCATCCTATTTACCCCAGAATCATATAATGGCGCATATTTCTTCAAAGATGATGATCCAACACACCCCTATTCGAATATACGAGAAATGGTTTATATCCATCCAAATTTGAGTGAACAAAGAATTTTTAGTAATTTAATACATGAACTTAACCATTTGATATGGTTTAATCACGAGCAGGATGAAGCGATATTTGTTCTTGAAGGAACAGCTGAATACTCAAGATATAAAGCAAGATATCTTAATAACTATTCATACATCTCAGCGGGAATTGCTGCAGATTATAATCTTACAATTGAATCAGATTACTTCAAAGCACATCCAGAATCATCACTTCTCTACTGGGATTATGATGAGTATACTCTCACTGTTGCTTCATATGGTCGCTCCTACATGTTTATGCTTTACTTAGGAGAAAGGTTTGGAGAAGGATTCTTAACGGATTTAGTTACAATTGATGAGGATGGTCCAGCTGGAATAGAAAAAGCATTACAAAACAGAGATGTGGACATTTCTTTCAATGAAATCTTTCTTGACTTCATAACTGCATGCACAATCGATTTAGAAGAGTTTGCTGATGGAAGATATGGTTATCAAACGGCAGAGTTCAACATTGAATCTGTTAAACAAAACTCACAGCTTCCATTCACTACTGGTGATAGGAAATACATCTTATATGGTTTCAGGGTGAACAAGTTTAATTCTCCACCAAATGAATTCACAGTGAAAATAACAAATCCCAAACCTTATGCTTTGGGAATTTCAGTAGCTATAAATGATAGAAATGGATGGAATGTATCGCAAACTGTTCTTCATGATAGTAAAGAGGATGAATTATATCTGTATCTTACTGGTGATGAAATTGATTATGCATATATTATTACCAGTATGATCAATATGGATACTCCAGATGCACCAAATTACAATAATCCAAGCTTAACTGCACCCTATGAATACCTAAACCTAACAATCCTTGATGGACATATTGCACCTACCAAAGCTATTTCTTTCTACAGTACATCTGTGATTATCCTCATTCCTTTTGTTTGGGTTCTTTCTATACGAAAAAGGAGACTGAATAGGAATCAATAATTTCATTCTACGTATAAGAAGAGGAGATTAAACAATATTTTATTCACTAATAACTTAAATACTCCTATGAAAAATATATTATTGGGATTAAGGTGGTTACAATCAAACCTGTTTCAAAACTATTTTTCTTAGTTTCACTGCTATTATTAAGCTCTTCATTTCCTTTAGTAATCTCTCAAGAATCTGATACTTTATCACCTTCATGGGAAGTTGTTGTTCCTGAAATACCTCCCATTACTCTACATGAAATAATATCTCAATGGTCTGAATTGGGTCCCACCAAATTATTTCTGGTTGATTTAGATCAATCTGGAGAAACCTTAGAGATTGAAGCTTATTTTGGTTATAATAACTCAAAATTGTTTATTGGTTTACTTATTCCAAAAACAGATGATCAAGTGGTTAATGGGGTAGAGATAATTTTCTATAATGATAATGTTCTCGATGGAATTATAGTTGATTCGGAGCTTCAAGAAGCACGAGATGTTGCTTATGTCAATCATACATATATAGCTTATGACACTGATTTAGGTGGTAGAGAGGATTTACAAGTTGCTATTTCAAATGAAGGAGATAGTGATTTCTACTTAATAGTTGAAGAAACAAGATTCCCAGAAGGAGATCTAGACTCTGATTGGGAGTTTGATGAAGGTGACTCTGTAGCAGTAATCTTCCAAGCTTGGGTCAATATGCCAATGGATGAATTTAATCGTCCCAATTTTAGTACTGCAGGTTCTGATTTCAACTATCTACGGTTATCAATCAAGGAAGATAATGGTTGGTTAGTAGATCCTGCTATCCCATGGGATTTAATGTGGGATGAAGAAATTGATTTGCCAGAAGTCTCTTATCATGAACGTGAAGAAAACATAACACTTGATGGAAAAAAAGATGAAGATTGTTGGAAACATGCATCTTCAAGTAAAATTAAATTGCTTCTTGTATCCAAAAATGCTCCAAGCTCTTTACTTCATACTGCTGATCCGAGTTACATTGAAGTAACTATTACTTTTACATATGATAAGGATTACTTGTATATGTTTTTGGAAATCCCTCATGAAAGCAATGATACCAATCTTGAGGAATTGATTTTGCTCTTTGGAAATGACAAGCTTTGTTTACAAAATCTCTCTGCACCTCTTCTCCTAGTTAACCTAAATCCTGCTGGTGAAAGCTTTGTTCGCTCAGGAATTAATGCAGAACTTAGAGTTCCAGGTATCGTCCCAGTAATATCACCTGATTATTATGGTGTTGTGAGTACTGTAGAAACTTACGGCATTCAAGGATTGGAG
>JAEOTK010000092.1 GCA_016839875.1 Candidatus Heimdallarchaeota archaeon | reverse complement strand
CCCCTTCAGACCTCCACGCTCCTTTCGAAGCGCTTCATCTTGGCCAGGGATAGATCAACTGCTTTCGGGTCTCAGACCTGTGACTTCACGCCCTTATCGGACGTCGCGCCTTGCCGAAGCTGCGCGCTGATTGCTTTCGCTACGCTACCGCAATTGCTTAAGCTTGCCACAAACCTGAACTCCTCGGCCCGTGTTTCAAGACGGAACGGATGACTCTGGTCCTCTCAATTCGTACTACCATCTTACGAAGGGTTCCTTCATTGAGACTCTACCCTTTCAAGCCATCCACGTCTGTTACCATGTAGTTTCAGGCACTTTTCACTCTCGGACTTCGAATACTTTTCAACTTTCACTCACGTTACTAGTGCGCTATCGGTCTAGGGGAGTATTTAGGCTTGGGAGTTAGTCCTCCCATATTTACGCGACAAATCCAAGCCACGCTAGTCTTGATACTACTAAGCCGTGAGTTTACATCTACGGGGCTATTACCCTCTATGGCATCCCTTTCCAGGGATTTTCGATTTCGCTCTTACGGTCTTTTATGTAGTCAAAAAACACCACATCTACTCTAATTTTTCAAAAAGAGAATTCGGTTTGGCCTGATCCGGTTTCACTCGCCGTTAATACCGGAATCACGATTGTTTTCTTTTCCTGCAGGTACTTGAATGTTTTGGTTCCCTGCGTTCCCCGCCATTTCTGGCTGCTATAATTTATTCGACTATAGCCGGAAATCCGATTCGGGAATCTGTGGATCGTAGGCTGTCTGCGCCTTCCCACAGCGTTTCGCCGCTTACCGCGCCCTTCATCGGCTCCCTAGCCAAGTCATCCACTACATGGCGTATGCATAGTGTAGGTTAATTTAGGAATCGGTTTTCGCCTTCTTGGAGAGTTCTTGTCAGCTAACCGAACGAAACGTTCAGTGGATAAAATCCAGGAGGTGATATACTCGCATTTTATTGCGCGAGAAGAGGGTTTATTCCTCTTATTTATAATCATTGTGTTTTTGAACTTAGTTGCAGAAATTTAATACTGCACTTCCTACCTGTTAGGGTAAGATACAACAGACTAGCAAATACCCAATATGATATTCGCATTATGGACATCATGGGTCTTAGATAAAAAGATATTGTTTGGTGATTCTTTTACCGCTTTTTTTTGAGACCGAATGTAGGAAAAACTTTTAGGAAAACAATACTCTAGATAAATGATTTTGATGATCGAAGAAGAAGTTCTAACAAAACTCATTAAACAAGCCAAAGAAAGCAGCGAAAAAGCTTACGCTCCTTATAGTAATTTCAAAGTTGGAGCTGCACTCCTGATGAAAAGTAAAAACGTCTACACAGGTTGTAATGTTGAGTTTTCAGATTATCTAGCTCTTCATGCTGAAATGAATGCTATAGGAACAGCAGTGAACAATGGTGAGAAAGATATTCAAGCAGCGGTAGTTTATTCTTATAGTTCTCCTCCAGTTTTACCATGTGGATCATGTAGACAGAAACTCTATGAGTTTGCTTCAATGCATAAGCATGATATTAAGATAATTGCAATCAACGATAAAAAAGAAAGAATTGAATCTCTTCTGAGTGAACTTCTACCTTCTGGAGAAATATTTGTAAAAAAATAGAGAGTATAGCAGAATTAATCAGAAATCAATTCGTATCTCATACAACCACTACATAACCAGAATTTCTTAATTTCCTTCAGTTCAAAATCATCTGGCAAGTAATCTTGTTTTTTAATCATTGTTGAACCACAATTAGAACATGTTTGAGTTTCATCGTCATTCATCATGCGTTCATTATACAATGGATTTTTTTGAATTAATATCTTTCCAAAGTATCAATGGGTTTACAAAAAAAAGAAAGGGAGGGACCCTCTTTCACCTCAACTAAAATTGATTAGCAGAGCTTAACTATCACCACCCTCGAAGTTCTAGTAATATAATAGTAATTAAACCTAAAACTTCAATAGAAAATAATTGACACCAGAATTTGTAGATTTTGAAACTAAATTATTTAGAAGCCAATAATCTCATTCTAGAGCACTTTTTTAAGCTTAAGTATATTTCACTTAAATAACCGAAACTTTGATTTCTGGGCTACTTGATGGCTTCCCAATACAAAACTGGTACTGATTGAGGGTCAGTTTGAGAAAAACTACAAAATTCAAAGAAAAAAAGAGAGATTTGGATAATTACCAATTAGTAAGTGTTCTTCCTTGGTCGTCCTTGAATCCACCAACCAATATGACTATCCAGTCTATGAAAATTCCTATGCCGAAGATTCCTACAGTTAGAAGATAGAGTATCCCTGTACCAGTTTTACCTACGTAAAATCGGTGGATACCAAGATATCCAAGAAACCAACATAATAAGAATGCGACGAGTCTGCTTCGATCAGATACATTTGACATTTTTTCACCTGTTTTCGAATGAGTTGAAGATCTCTTCATTTCTCTCAGTTAAGAATGAATGAGAATTTCAACTAGTAGTCTTTCCTTCAGAAGAAGGATATAAATTTTTCTTAAAAGGAAACATAAGATTACAAGAAATACGAGAACCTTAAGAATGGTTCCTAGTTTAAGCTAATGACAGAAGTGCATCATTTCTTTGCATACTAAGATAATTTAACAAATTATCCTCCAATCTGCTAAATCCATATTTCCTACACTTCTTTATAGCCATATATTGCAATGCTGGTCCTAATGGATCACCGTTCTTGTAAGCACCGACTTGGATGAAAGCTTCCATAAATACACGCATTTCAAGAACTTCAATTTTATGCAAGTTATTTTCGTATTTCCTTAACAATGGAGAGATTTCAGCAAAACGTTTGATTTTATAATATTCCTTAGCTGCAAGTAAATCAGCAAAAGCTTTCTCTGTAAAAGTCATCCTATCTTCAACAGTCCTTCTTTTTAATGAGGATATACTTCTCATAATTTGTTTTTCATCCATATCTGTTTCTTTCTCAATTAGGAAATTAATGATGTGTTCTACTCTTCTAGTACTAGAATTGTTCAAGTTTTTTATTTCGGTTAACTGCTCTTTTGTTAGGTTTGCATTTAGAAGAAATTCACTGAAGAACATTGCATTACTTTGATATTTATCGATATTATTAAGGATAGATTGTACTAATTCATGTAAATCCTCAACTTGAAAGTTCTGTAATCTTGAATAAATATAGAATTTCGTAAAATAAAAGATGTGCTTCAACTGATTTTTATTGAAAGAATCCAGATTTTTTGTAGCGATTCCTTCTTCTATCAATTCTTCTACTTCTCTCATTTGTCTAAGAGCTAACTCTAGCTTGCCTTGTAGAGCAAAAGTCGAAGTAAGATAAGAGAGAGCTGTTATGTAGTAACCTGAATAAATACTAGTCTTGTAAATTGGCTTTAACATTTCTTTTGCTTCTAGTAGATGTTTCTCTGCTTCTCCAAGATTGAAATTCAATTCATGAATAAACCCGATAAAGAAATAGATGTTTGATCTTATCTCTTGTGGAATTTCAAGTAAGAGATCTCTTTTCCTAAGAATTTTTCTTATTAGTTTCATCGATTCTTCTTTATTTTGGGTTTGCTGAAAAATTATAATCAGGATACCAAGAGACATTATCAAACTATGATAAAGCTTATTTTCGAAGAAATAGATAAAACAATTTTCAAGAATTTCTATAGCCCTGATATCTTTTTTTGAAAGCCATATTTCTATTGCATAAGTGTACTTTATGAAGTGAAAGATAAATCTATCAGGTTGAAATGTTTGTTCAATTAAATCGATTGCTTTATGAATTTCATTTCTTCCTTCTTCGTCTTTCCCTTTCATCTTAGCTAAATACCAAGAAAAAGAAGAAGAGAAAGCTAATCCTTCCTTATACCTGATTTTTCTTGCTAATGATTGCATTTTATTAAGAAGTTTCTCTGACCTTTCCAATTGATCTGGTTGTTGAATAAACTGTAAAATTAATAGCCCCTCTAGAATCACCCTAGATTTGAAATCTTTAAATTGATTTGCTACATTGATGCAATTCTTGATAATCATAATTACGATTTTATCTGATCTTCTGTTAGAAGCAAGAATCTTTAATCGAGATAATACTTCGTCTAATTCATCCTTTGATTTTATTTGAGTAATATCCTTCTGTAATTCTTCCAGCATTATTTAGACCATTCTTCCAAAGTTGTGGAAAGTAGTTTCCCACACTTTAATTTTTACTTTCATATTTAAACTAGGTAAATATCCATCTCTAGAATATAAGGAAAAAAAAAGATAGCTTGCCTTTTTAAGGAAGCCATGCAGGAGGTAAAATACCGTCATCTCCTTCATCAGGATCGTATTTTAGTTTGTACATCATATCACACTCTTGTAAGGGTTATTCTAAAAGTAGAAAGAAAATATTAAAACACCTCAAGAAAGAAGATGACATTCGATTTTCAAAATTTAAAGGAAAAAAAGAAGAAAAGAAGAATTTCTTAACCTGGAGACCATCCAGGGGGCAGAATGTCTTCATCGCCTTCATCAGGGTCTAAATGATTCATTGTTTATCACTTTGTAGTTGTTATCTTCTTAGTAGAACAATTGTTCATAAACTCTAAAGGAAAAAGAGAGACATACTTTGGATTTTGCAAAAATCGCGAAAAGAAAACATTTTGTAGTATCTTACCACGATAATTTTTTTTTCTGTGGTAAGATTATTCTCGTTTGTTTTGCTGGTCGATTTTTGATCAGCAGCCTATCCTTCAATTAGCTAAGATATCTTTTCCCTTCTCATCAAAATTTATAAACAACAATTTCAAACAACAGCTGATTATCATGAAAAAGATATTTCCTGAAGCAATAAGAGAATTACCAGAAGCAGATATCCTCATACCTGGAATTACAGCCTTTTTATCCCAAGACAAGAATCATCAAATTGTTTTCATGCACTTCAGTCAGGATGTAGAGGTTCCGGCTCATTTTCATGGAGCACAGTGGGGAATAGTTCTAGAAGGGAAAATAGCTTTAACTGTAGAGGAAAAGGAACAGATTTACGGTAAAGGAGATCGCTTCTATATTCTAGAAGGAGAAACGCATTCAGCCAAGATATCTGCGGGTTATGCTAGTATGGAGTTTTTTGCAGATAAAGACAGATACAAAATAAAGAAATGAGAGAAGAAGTTTCTTTTCTATGTTAATAGTCTTTGTGCATCATTTCTTTGCATATTGAGATAATCTAATAGATTATTCTCTAACCTACTAAATCCATACAATCTGCATTTCTTAATAGCCATATATTGCAATGCTGGTCCTAATGGATCACCGTTCTTGTAAGCTCCAACTTGTATAAAGGCTTCCATGAATACTCGCATTTCGAGAACTTCAATTTTATGCAAGTTATTTTCGTATTTCCTTAATAGTGGAGATATTTCAGCAAAACGATTAATTCTGTAGTACTCTTGAGCAGCAAGTAGATCAGCAAAAGCTTTCTCAGTAAAGGTCATCCTCTCTTCAACAGGTCTCTTTTTTAATGCGGATATACATTTCATAATTTGCTTTTCATCCATGCGAGTTGTTTTTTCAATTAGAAAATTAATAATGTGTTCAACTCTTCTAGTACTAGGATTGTTCAAATCTTTTATTTCTTCTAACTGCTCTTTTGTTAGTTTTGCATTCAAAAGAAATTCGCTAAAGAACATTGCATTGCTGTGTAATTTTCCAATATTTCCAATAATATTATCTGCTAACTCATATAATTCATCGATTTGAAAACATTTTAATCTTGAATATATGTAAAATTTGGAAAGATTCAAAGTGTGTTTTATTTGTTGCTTATTAAATGGATCAATATTTCTTAAGGCAATACCTTCATCTATTATTTTTTGAATTTCTTTCATCACTTTAGAAGCAGATTCTAGTTGTCCTTGCAGAGCATAGGTTTCTGTTATATGGGCTAGACTTGTTACATAATATCCTGAGTAGATGCTTTTATCATAAATATTTTGAAATATAGTTTGTGATACTTTAAGATGTTCTAAAGCTTCTTGTAGATTGAAATTTAATTTATGTCCAACTCCAATGAAATAATGAATCAAGGCTTTCATTTCTTTTGGTATCATTTCAATGAAATTATAATTGCTTAGAATTTTCTGAATAGCTTTCATTGATTTTTCTTTATCTTGTGTTTGTTGATAAATTATAATCAAAACTACTAAAGTTCTAGTCAAACTGTAATGTAAATTTTCTTTATAGAAATAATTAGCACAATTCTCAAAGATCTCAACAACTTTGATATCTCTTGTTTCAAGCCATGTTTCCATGGCATAAGCATATTTTATGAAATGGAAAATAAATTCATCAGGTTGCTTTGCATCTTCTAGCAATTGTACAGCTGTTCTAAGTTCATACCTTCCTTTTTCACTATTCCCGCTTTGCTTAGCTATATACCAAGAAAATGAATGAGAAAATGCTAAACCTTCAGTGAAGTTAATTTTTCTGGCTAAGCTTTGCATTTCTTTGAGTATTTGATTTGATTTCTCAAATTTATCAGGCTGTTGAACATACTGCAAAAGCAAAAGCCCATCCAGAATTACTCGTGATTTGTAATCCTTAATTCTATTCGCAACAGAAATATATTCTTTGATTAATTCAATAATAGTTATTTCAGATCTATTATTAGATGCAAGAATTTTCAGGTGAGAAATTTGTACTTCTAATTCTTCATTTGAATCTATAAGGTTCACTTTTTCTTGTAGTTCTTTTAATATCATGTAACTCATCATCACTAGGCTCTGAAATTACCTTCTAGACTTAGATTCTTACTTTCATTTATAAACTAGGAAAAAGTTGGATATTTTATTCTTTGAAAAAAAAGAGAGGTCTTCCAATTTTAAGGAAGCCATACTGGAGGTAGGATATCACCATCTCCTTCATCAGGGTCATATTTCAGTTTATACATCATATCACGCTCTTGTAAAGGTTACTCTAAAAGTAGTATGAAATTATTAAAACACCTCAAGAAAGAAGATGACATT
>JAEOTK010000091.1 GCA_016839875.1 Candidatus Heimdallarchaeota archaeon | reverse complement strand
CAAGGAGATGCATTGCAAGTACTAAAGAAGATTCCTGATAATTCTGCTGATTTAGTTTTCATAGACCCACCATATTTTCTGCAATTACCTAAAAAGAAACTCAAACGTTGGAATGTTAAAACAGATGTTGAGGGAGTAGAGGATGAATGGGATAAATTTGAATCCTTTGAAGAATATGATGTTTTTATTAAGAAGATCCTAGTAGAAACTCAAAGAATCATGAAAGATACTGCTACAATCTGGGTTATCTCAACTTATCACAGTATTTTTAGAATTGGCAAAATCATGCAGGACTTAGAATATTGGTTACTCAATAATGTTATATGGACCAAATCAAACCCTATGCCAAACTGGTTAGGTGTACGTTTCACAAATGCTACGGAAACTCTGATATGGGCAACTAAAAGCAAAGAGAATAAGAAGTATCACTTTGACAAAGAGAAAGCAAAAGAATTTGGTATAGGTAAAGTTGGTGCAAACCTTTGGGTAATTCCTTTATGCACAGGTAATGAGAGGCTTAAAGACAAAGAGGGGAACAAACTACATGCAACACAGAAACCTCAGGAACTTCTGCGTAGAATCATCTTATCAACTTCGAAAGAAGGGGATTTAATTCTTGATCCCTTAGCTGGAGTAGGAACAACTGGTTTTGTAGCTAAAGCACTAAAAAGACATTTCATAATGATAGAAAAAGAGGAAAAATATACCAAAGGTATTAAGAAAAGATTCCAAAATCCAATCTTATTGAAAGAAAAGAAAATAAAGAAGGAATTGAAGTAGTAAAGACATTAAGTTACTTCTACGCAAATAAAATATCTAGGAAAAGATTTTAACTTATTATTGATTAAGGAACCCATGTTTCGAGATTCTTTAGCTAACATTGGAGGTTGGTTTAAAGAAGACAATTTTCGAAGATTAAAGATTCTAATATTGTGTGTTGTGTTATTTGTTGGTTCCATTGCTTTTCGAACAATGTTTAGTTCTTGGTTTCATCGAAACAATGATGTTTCTCCATATATTTCTCCTGAAGGGTATTATTGGGAGACTTATGATGATGCTAGTTTTTATTATGTTAATTATCTGAATTCCTTCAAAAATGGGAGCTGGACTCTTTATACACCTAATTTGGAAAGACCTTTGGGAGGATATTATTATGGTCCAGTTTTTGCTTATCTTCTTACTTTCTTATCGTTGTTTGTTGGTTTGTTTAATCCTGAAAGTACGCAAATCGATATAGCTTGGAAAACAGTTGTTTTTGCTCCTCAATTTTTTGATTCTTTGTCCACTGTTTTAGTATTTCTAATATTATTACGAAGAAGAAAGGAAGAAAAGTTAACTCTTTCAAATATTTCTAATGCTTTCTTAAGTACAATAATTTTCACTGTTATGCCATTAGTAGTATTCTATAATGATATATTGTATCTCAATTCCTACATGTTCACATTTTTCACTTTACTTGCTTATTATCTATTCACAAAAAAGAAACATAAACTAGCTGCTATCTTTCTCTCTATAGGTTTTATGTCTAAACAGATTACTCTGTTTCTTATCCCAATTTTTGTAATATATCTTTACCGAATAAATCGTAAAAAATGTCTTGAATTCCTACTATTTTTTGTTGCAACTTCAGTTATTTTATCAGTACCTTGGATATTCATGAATCCTGTATGGTATCTTGGTAGTTTATTTGCTCCAGGTACAGCCCAGTTTCATATCCAATTCTCAATTGAACATTATTATGTTCTGTGGCCTACTTCTTTATTTCATGTTCTCCTTTACTGGGGATTCAACAGTGTTGCTCATGCATATTATGTCCTGAATTTGTATCAAATCCCCTTCTTAATTTTTAATCTACTAGCTTATCTCTATGTTTTGCTTATTGCTCCAAAACTATCTAGAGATCTTCAATCCTCTTATTCATTCCTTGCTTTATTCTCAATAGGTATTCACTTATTCCTAGCTAGAGGTTGTTTCAAATATTATGACCCTTTTTTCATTCCCTTCATTATGATTGCATTAAGTAAATGGACAATGAAAATGAAGAATAAGTACCTAAGTTATGCTGTGCTAATACTTTCTTCCGGATGGATAATCAGTTTGAATTTGATGATTATAGTTTGGATTAAATGGTTACACCAGATTTTTGTTTTGACAATATTTCTAACAGTAGCATTAACAGTAAAGCCATCCTTATATCTAGAAATCTTCAAGAAAGAGAATTATCAAGAATTGAAAATATATTTCGCAGAAGGAAAACAGCAGAGAAAAGAAAGAAAAGCTCTTCGAATGGAAAAGAAGAAGATGAAGAAGGAAAAGAAGAAATAGATTCAAAAATTGATTATTATACTTTATATTTATTGAACCATTCAGCTATTTTCTCCAATCTATCTTTCATATGTTTAGGTTTCCCTGATCTACTTAATTCATGCCCTTCTTCAGGATATCTTACTAATTCTGCTTCAGTTCCTACTTTTAGCAAAGAAGCGAATAATTCCTCAGCTTGAGCGATTGGAACTCTGAAATCATTTTCTGAATGGATAATTCTTGTTGGAGTTTTCATGTTGCTCACATATGCAATCGGTGAGAGATCCCACATTGATTGCAAATCCTCCCATGGAAAATACTTGATCTCATCTTTAATGAATTGAGTAATATCAGTTATGCTCCAGAAACTAATAAGGTTGTATACACCTCTTTGTGGAACAGCAGCTTTGAAACGCTGATCATTTCCAATCAACCACACTGTCATATAGCCACCGTATGATCCTCCTGTGACAAATAGATTATCCCCGTCAACATATCCTTTCTTAATCACCTCATCTATACCTAGAAGAATATCTTTTGAAGGTTTAATTCCCCAATTTGCAACTATGTATCTGAAATCAAATCCTCTCCCACTTGAACCTTGTGGATTACAATAGAATACTACATACCCTTGAGATGCCAAGTACTGATATTCAAACCACATTGATCTTTCATGAGGAGACCATGTTGCATGCGGTCCTCCATGTATTTCTACTACCATCGGGTATTTCTTATTTTCATCAAAATTTGGCGGTTTCATTATCCAACCTTGTATTTCAATGTCATCATGTCCCTTATATCGTATTTCTTCAGTTTCTGCAATAATTCTTTCAGATAAAATCTCTTTATTGGATTGCCAAAGTGTTTTAGATTCCTTATATACATAATCATATACAATTAGCTGTGACGGTTCATCTTTAGAGGAAACATTCACAGCAAGTAGACCTCTTGTGCTATCTACATCAAAAGATTGAACTATTGAATCACTTGAAAACAATTTCTCAATTGTCTCCCTATCTAGACTATATCTATGAACAGCATTCTTCTCCCAATCATCGACAGTGAAATAGACATAATTGGTTTCGTCATCAAATAATACGAGTGATACATGATTATCAATCTCTTCACTGATCCATCGCTCTTCTTTTGATGCTAGATTAAATAATTTCAATTCAGTATTTTGAGTAGAAATTATTTCTTTGGATGCTGCACTTAAAATTGCTAACCATTGACCATCTTTTGAAATTGAAAGACTTGCCCCAAAGCTATATACTATTCTTAGTAATTTCTCCTCTTTAGTCTCAAGGTCAATTTCAAGAAGCTCAAAATCGTATAGATCATTCAATTGATCTTCTTCTTTCTGTCTTAAAACGTAAAGATACTTGTTTTCCTTACCAATAACAGGATTTGAATAATTCAATGTTCCAGTAGTGATTCTAGAAGCTTCTTTCGTTTCCAAATCCAAAATATAAACATGTGAGGTTTTATCATCAAGAAAAGCTGTTCCCTGTCTATACACAATTTTTGAGACAACCCTTGGATCAATTTTCTCTTTTTCTTTTTCTTCTTTAGCAACTTTCTTAAGTTTCTTCTTTAAATCAGAATGTTCATCTTCTTTGTCATTTTCTTTTTCTTTATCTTCATCTTTTTGCTCATCCAGATTTACTCTATGCTGCAAAACTATCTTGGTTCCATCTAATGACCAATTGAAATAATTAACTCCATTTGGGAGTTTAGTATATCTTATTGCTTCTCCTCCATCTATAGGCATAATAAAAATTTGAGGTTTTTCAATATCTCCTCGAGCACTTAGAAAAGCAATTCTATCCTTCTGAGGTGAAAGTTTCATAGATTTGTCTTGTGATAAACCACTGGTGAATTGAATAGGATTTTCTCCATTTTCATCAATTTGGTAAATTGCAGAAAAATATTTATTCTCCTTTTTATTCATTTTTTGTTCTTCGAATAGTATTTTCTTATTAGATAGCGTTTTCACATTATTTATCATCTTAAGCGAAAACAGATCATCAATTGAAAATTGTATTTTTTCCATCTAAATCACTAATTAAACTATGTTTTCTTTAAATAGGACTTTAAGAGTTTTTGCGTGAATTGGGATTTTACTTCTTCAAGTAAGTTGAATGTGTAAGTTTTAAATATCAAATCTAAATTTAGTGTGTTTGAGTATATGTCTCTTATCAATCTCTACCAAAAGATTCTCAGTAAATATAAAATCTACGTAATAATATTTTGGGCTTTAATTCTAGGTTTTGGAGCCTGGTTAGGTCCAAGATTTCTTGATGAAACTTCGACTTCTTTTGATCCTCCTGAAGATTCCCCAAGTGCGATTGCTGAGCAAGTAATGACACAAGATTTTCCTACAATAGCTAATCAAACAAGTATTATAGTGATGATAAGAGCAACAAATTCAAGCGATGATGTCATAAATAGTGAATCTCGGAATATTCATGATGATGTTGTTGATATTATTAACGATTTCGAAAAAGATGAGATAGTTCTATCAATTCTAAGTTACTATATCTTGGTTGATTTTGGTTATCCTGAAATTGCTTCAGATTTAGTTTCTTCAGGAAATAGGTCAATGATTATAACTATTGAGCTAGCTTATGAAGAGCATAAAACAGATGTTGGTTTATTCATCGATTATATAAGAGAAGAAGTAGCAGAACTTCAAATCAGTGATGATTTATCTGTATATCTTACTGGATTTATCTTGATGTATGTTGAGATGAGAGAAGCTACAGAGCAAGATATGACACGAATGGATATGATTGTCATT
>JAEOTK010000002.1 GCA_016839875.1 Candidatus Heimdallarchaeota archaeon | reverse complement strand
TATTTGGGCTTGAATAGATACATCTAAAGAGGATATAGGTTCATCTAAAACTAAAAATTTAGGATTTAAAGAGAGTGCCCTTGCAATACCTATTCTTTGTCTTTGTCCTCCACTAAACTCATGAGGATATCTCAATGCATGATAATCTTCTAATCCTACTTTTGCTAAGATTTCAAGAACTCTTGACTCTTTCTCCTCATAGGTCATATCAGGATAATGAATGTCAAAGGGTTCCTTGATTAAGTCAAGAACCATTCTTCTTGGGTTTAGACTTGAATAAGGATCTTGAAATACCATCTGTAATTGACGTTTGACTGACAATTCTTCTTCTCTTGTCATAGGTTGAAAGATATCTATACCCTTGAAATAGACTGAACCTTCTGTAGGTTCTTCAAGTTTAACAGTAACTCGTGCAGCAGTACTTTTACCACAACCAGATTCACCTACTAATCCTAAGGTTTCACCTTTGTTAAGAAAGAGAGTTACACCATCAACTGCTTTTATATTAGCAACAACTCGCGAAAACAGAATACTTTGTTGACTAACAGGAAACCATTTCTTCACGTTGATTAAATTGAGAATTGGTTGGGTTTTAGAATCCCATTCTGCAAAGAGATCAGCTGTTTCATATTCATTGTAAGTTGTTGCCATTTTATGCCTCCTCCTTTACTTGAACTCGTTCTTGCAGAGCTGCTTCATCAACATGCAAATCGAGTTCTTCAAAGTGATGACATACAACTCTACGTTGAGGTCCGAGCCATATATCTGGTGGTCGAATACGAGAACATATTTCTGTTGCAAATCGACACCGTGGATGAAAACGGCAAGCTTTGGGAGGATTAATCAATCTGGGAACGTTTCCTGGGATTGTTTCAAGACGAGTTTTATCTATTTCTAGTGAAGGAATTGAATCAAATAATGCTCGAGTGTATGGATGTTTTGGATCAACAAATATTTCTTCAGTTGGTCCTGATTCAACTACTCTTCCTCCATAAAAGATGTGAACTCGTTTTGTAATTTCCGCTACTACACCTAAATTGTGTGTAATAAGCATCATTGCTAATCCGAATTTCTGTTGCATTTCCTTGATGATTTCTAGTACTTGTGCTTGAATGGTTACGTCTAACGCTGTAGTTGGTTCATCAGCAATTAGTAAACTTGGTTGTAGTGCTAATGCTCTAGCAATCAGAATCCGTTGTCTCATACCGCCGCTGAATTGATGTGGATAATCAACGATTCTTTTCTCAGCATCAGAAATACCTACTTGTTCTAATGCTTCAATTGCAATTTCTAAAGCTTCCTTTTTGTTACACTTTCTGTGGAGTGATATTACTTCAGTCATTTGATCCGCAACCTTAAAAATCGGATTAAGACTGGTCATTGGATCTTGAAATATCATAGATATCTCTTTACCTCGAAGCTTTCGCATCTGTAAGTCTTGTAACTCTAGTAAGTCAACACCTTTGTAAACAATTTTTCCTGCTATGGTCTTTCCGTTCTTAGGAAGTATTCTTAGTGTAGAATGGGCAGTAACAGTTTTACCGCAACCTGACTCTCCCACAATTCCTACTGGTTCTCCAGGCATGACGTCAAAAGATACACCATCTAATGCTTCTACAACTCCGCTTTCAGTGTAAAAATATGTATATATGTCTTGTATATCTAATATTGGCTTCATTTCATATCACTCTCTTAACCTTGGATCCAATGCATCTCGCAGTGCGTCTCCTAACAAGTTGAATGCTAATACTACAAAGAATATTGCAAACCCTGGCAGTAATGCTAGTTCTGGATTCGTTTTAAGTACCGTTTGTGCTTCATTTACCATTTGTCCCCACGATATCGTTGTTGGACTGCCAAGACCAAGGAAAGTTAGTCCAGCTTCAGCGAGTATTCCACCTGCTATTGCTAGTGTTCCAATTACTATGATTGGTGCTAGAATGTTTGGTAAGATGTGAACCATAATGATTCTTCTATTACTTGCCCCTAGAACTCTAGCTGCATTTACATAATCTAAATTATAGATTTGTTTCGTATTGGCACTTACAAGTCTACATAATCCTGCCCAGCCAAATACACCTAAGACAATAATGATAACTATTGACTGTGGTATTTGCCTTAAGAAAGCAAGCCTTCCCCTTCTAATGAAAGAAACTGCAAGAATTGCAATTACTAGAAATGGTAAAGCTAGGAACATGTCTGTTATTCTCATGATTATTTCTTCAGTCCATCCTCTATAATATCCAGCGAGAGCTCCTAGAGCTACACCTATTACTACAGATAAGATACTAGAAAAGACCCCCACTGTTAGAGATACTTCACTTCCTGCTAGAAGTCTAGAAAATTCATCTCTTCCAAGAATGTCTGTTCCACCTGGATATTTTAAATTTGGATTAGAAATTGAACCTCCACCATTCCATGCATCAAAAAGTGGATTTGTTCCTACAGGACTAAATGGCATAATGATTGGGTAGACAATAGCAATTATAGTAATGAGAACTACAAGAATTGCTGATAACATTGCTATCCTATTCTTCTTGTATCTTCTCCAGACGAGAGACCATTGTGATGGACTTCTTTCTCTTAAAGTACCATCTTTAGCAATAATTATTGTCTCTTTTCCTCCAAAGACTCTTCTAATTGCACGTAGCCCGATCATGATATAAATCCCGAGCACAGCTATGAAACCTGCCCAAATCATTGAGTTAGGAAGTCTATGTTTGACCATGTAATTATTGAGTTTACTTGAGAATCCTAATCCTCGTTGTTTTTCGGTTTTTTGCATGTTTGATCACCTAATTACTACAATTCTATACGCGGATCTACTGCCACATAAACAATATCCGTTGCAAGATTACCGATTAATATAAGTATCGTAAGGATAGCCGTAGTTCCTAATATCATTGGAAAGTCCAAGAACCCTATGGCTTGTACATACTTAAATCCTAGTCCAGGCCAAGTAAAGAGTGTTTCCGTGATTGGAGCACCCGCTAATGCAGTTGCAAGGAACAGACCTACAAAGGTAACAACAGGAATGAGTGTGTTTCTAAATGCATGTTTCCATGTGATTACTCTTTCTGCTATACCATTGGCTCTTGCAGATAGGATATAATCTTGTTGAAGCACTTCTAACATTGTTGATCTAACTAATCTTGTATAGAGTGCCATGAAGTTGAATAACAAAGTTATTGTTGGCAAAGCCATGTGAAGTATAGAATCCGATAACCTTAGTCCAACATTTGACCACCACGTTGAGAAATCACCGCCCCAGAATAAATTCCAGTTCGTATCACTGAATACCTTCGTAGGAGCCGGCACTCTATGCGCTTTGGCTGCTGGGAACCATCCTAGTCCATATCCACTAAAGATATATATTAACACTAAACCAAATACGAAAATTGGCATTGATTGTCCTAAAAGAGCTAATGCACTTGCGGTTGAATCAATCCAAGTATTTTGATATTTAGCTGCAATAACTCCAAGTGGAATAGAAACTGCTAATGCTAAAGCAAATGCAGCTAATTGAAGTTTCAATGTTTCCCACACTAATCCTCCAATCATACCATTAATTGGAGCTCCTGAAGTGAAACTATTACCCATGTTTCCTCTAATTAGATTATAAAACCACATGAGGAATTGCACATAGATTGGTTGGTCAAGTCCAAGTTTTCTCGTAAGGTTGATCCGATCTTGTTCAGTCGCTCTTTGCTTTCCAAGTAATAGAAGAGCTACCGGATCACCCATACCGCTAACCATTACAAACGTCATTACACAAATTGCAATAAAGAGTGGAATTAATGTTAAAAGACGTCTAATTACGTAAGTAGTTAATCTTAGAGTTGCTATAGTCTTAATCCATGTAATTACTTTTGATTCTCCCAGTTGTCTGGTCATTTTTGAACCCATTGGCTGTTGCCAATTAACAGGTAAAAATATACCAGTTACCATCGAGAGAATTCCAATAACGAAGATGTAAAAACCTGCAGATATATTCCCAACTAAATCAATATTAAAGTAGGAAGGAGTACTGTCATTCGGATTAAACGTTAATGAAGTTACAGACGATGCAGTTTGACCCAAGACATTTGCTTGATATCCTTCTGCTGCAATGTATAATGATCTATTCATTGCTAGAATAGCTGCAATTAGACCAAGTAGAAACAGAATAGCTGCTGAAATATCAGCTACTGTACCTCTTGATTTAAATCCACCACTTTGAAATACTTGACCTAAAACTGTTGCAAGTACTGCAAATATAAGGATAAACCAAAGAGCTGCAGAAAGTATCACAACACTACTTGGAACTTCTGTTGCAAGAGATAAAGAATCAGTCCGTTTTGCGGCTGCATTATAGCCTAATGTTCTAAAATCAACATTAAAACCTAGAACACGAACTAGAATTCCACTGTTTTCATTCAACGTACCCGGATCAGCATAATCTCCTTCTGGAGCTACTGTTGGGGTTGAATCAAAAACGATGGTGTACAATGGTACAAAAGCAGAAGTTAGGATTAAGAGAAATCCGACAATTTTAAGCGATATTGCTATACTTTTATCCATATTTAATCACTCGAGTATAATTAAATAACTTAATTTGCTTAACTTAACAAACTGTTGAGGTTTTTATAAATGTTGTCCAGTATTATACCAATTCAAAACAAGGATTAGAATGGATGTGTGAAATTAGAATAAAATGACAAGTTTCGTAAACATGCTTTAAACCATAAGGAGATATACGTTATTAAACTAAGAAACAAAAGAAGATGATTTGATTTACTTCAAGAAATCAACTGTGAAGAAGATGTATAACAAAAGATATTTAAAGAAAATGAGAAAGAAAAAGACGAAAGAAAAACTAGGGGCAGTGATCTAGCCTGGCTATGATACCTCCTTGACGTGGAGGAAGTCGACGGTTCAAATCCGTCCTGCCCCACCACTAATTCTATAGTTCAAATATCTTGGTCATTGATCCTTCACCATTATATTGTAAGATCACTTTTTTATGTTTGAATACATAATTTGATATCCAACATTTAAATAGAAACGAATTCTAGTAGAGTTTGAAGTGGATGAACATAAGAAATAAGGCAGAGATTGCAGAGAAAAAAATACGTGGATTCATCAGAGAAACACCCTTAGAATATTCTCCATACTTAAGTAGAATAGGAGATTGTAATGTTTATCTCAAACTTGAAAATCAACAACTAACTGGCTCATTTAAGATTAGAGGAGCAATGAATAAGATTTTGTCAAGCGAAAATCAAGATGAATTCATCACTGCTTCTTCAGGAAATCATGGTGTAGCAGTTGCATATACTCTCAGAAAATTGAATTTGAAAGGATCTGTATATTTACCAGAAAATACATCTCCAAGTAAAATGGAAGCTCTTCAAGAGTATGATATTGAAATAAATTACTTTGGAGAAGATTGTGTTCAAGCAGAAAATTTCGCAAAGAAAAAAGCTAAGGAAAAAAATCTTGCATATATTTCTCCCTATAATGATTTGCAGATAATTGGAGGTCAAGCAACAATAGGATTGGAATTGGAAAATCAGTTGGATTCAATTGACACAGTTCTATTACCTATTGGAGGTGGAGGTTTAATTTCTGGAGTTGCAAGTTATCTAAAAGAAAGAAATAAAGACATTAAGATAATTGGTTGTCAACCACGTAATTCTGCTGTTATGTATGAATCTGTTAAAGTTGGACATATTATTGAAATGGAATCGAAGAAAACTATTTCTGACGGTACAGCTGGTGGAATTGAAGAAGATTCAATCACCTTTGATATTTGCACAAAGTATGTAGATGATTTCATTATCGTTGAAGAGGATGAAATTGCAAAAGGAATTATACTAGTTATGGAGAAACATTCACAACTAATTGAGGGAGCTGCTGCTTTATCAATTGCATCATTTGTTAAAAGAAAAGATGAATTCAAAGGGAAAAATATTATTCTTATCCTAAGTGGAAGCAGAATAAGCATTGACAAATTGAAGGAAATTATATGTTAAGTTAGTATTCCTCCAGTAAACCTATTTCTAGCTTATCCCTGCTTTCTATTAATTCAATTTCAATAATTGAGTTTAAATTCTCTCTTTCTAACAGAACATTCAACATATAATAATCTGAAGGAATAATATCTTGCTTAAAATTATGAATTTCATTTTTGGAAAACCATCTTAATTCTCCTTCTTCTGTATCCCTAAGTTCTCCTTCATTAAACTCTGTTTTACAAAGAAAGATTAAGAAGTGCTTTATTGTTTCTCTTGTTTCCATTTTTTCTAATTTTTCATTCAAAATGGCTTTTATCCCCTTCATTTCTACCTTCAAACCTGTTTCTTCGAAGATTTCCCTAAGTATTGCCTCTTGAATACTCTCATTGAATTGCATCTTTCCACCAACTAAAGCCCACTTATTCTGGTAATCTCCCCGTTTTCTCTTTATTAGTAACCATTCATTTTTCTTTTTAATACCAGCAACAACAACTGTAAGAATCCTATTCTGACTCATGTATTTTGCATTGGATTTATGTTCTTTAACTTTTACTCATATGAATTATTCTTCAACGTCATAAAACTCTTAAATATTCAAAAAGATGCTCCTTAGCGAACCCCAATGACTAACTTTGTTCAGAACTTTATCCACTCCATTCGTAGAAAACTAGGTTACCCAGAGGTATCAATGCTAATTATGGGTAACAATAATCCCGCTACACGCAACCGAGTTCTGTTAATAAGATCAAATACATCTCTTGATGAATTCATCATAGATGATTTACTCGTTGAATTACCATACTCTACTAAATTTAAATTCAAGCCAAATCAGTTTGTTCCATTTGAAGGTATTCTTTACCTTATAGACGCAACTGAAGAAGATATGATTAAACATGAAAGAAACTATTTCTGGGAAAAAATAATCTGGGACAAGGAAACTGCCAATTTACCAATAGCTGTCTGCGCATACAATTCGAATCTTCAAGGAGCTTTAACACGAGGTGAATTAATTGAAAATCTTTCTCTAATTCGTCTTACAGATAGACTTTGGAGTTTATTTGAAACACCTGAAGTTGGTGATTTAACAACCGCAATGAAGTGGATTAAACGAGTAGTTCATATGGGATATGTTAAGTCTTGGGAAGAAAAAGAAAAACTATTAGAAAAAGTAAGAAAAAAACAAGTTCAAATAGTTTCAGAAACGACAACATAAAGTAGAATAAAAATAAAAGAGGTCGAACTATGACACTCACAATACAAAAATTAATGAAAGATGGATATGACGGTTTTTCTGTACGTTCCATCCTAATGAACGAAGAATTTCGCGCGAGAGTTTTACAAGATGTAAGTGTTAGAGGAAACCAAGTTGGTAAGAATCTAGTAATGGATAAATTAGCTGTAGGAGGAAAAGTTCTACTTACAGGACCAACTGGTGAAGCTAAAACTCTATTTGCTCGAATACTTTTAGATCACGTTGTTAGAGAGATAAACAATTTCAAATACCATATTGATGGCTGTCCCTTCCTAGAAGATGCAGGATACATCGTTGATGTAATTAACCAATTTGCTGCAAATCCTTTTGCTGGTATTAGAGTAATGCAATCTCTATGTCCATATTGTAGAGAAAATATTGAGAAAATTTTATCTGAAGATAACAATCAAGTACAACTTGATAATACTAATAGTATTTTAGCTATACCTCCAAAAGAGATTGCTAATCGATTAGGAAAGCTTAAATCACAAAAAACTCTTGTTCGTAGATCTCAATTAGATCCAAGAACAGACCCTGAGAGTCTTTCTATGCTCTTAGCAGGAGTTGAAAACTTAGAAGAACTCTTCGGTAAAGGCACCTCTACAACATATGCAGCAACATCACACAAAGTGGGAGTCCTTTCTCATGGTTTCATTGTAGTTAACGAAATTCAAAGATTGCCATTAACGCTTCTTGAATCCTTAATGGGTTTTCTTGAAGAACCAATGGTAATTAAATACAACATCCAAGGAGAACCTGTATACATAGATGGAGCAGTTCTATTCACTTCAAATGCCCCTTTGACAGTATTTGGTGAGGAAAGCCAGCCAATTATTAACCGTATCCCTGAAGTACTTTGGCCTGCACGTTCAGTTGAGAGCAGAGAACAAATTATTAGAGATATGTTTGAAGAACAAATAGTGCTTTCTAGTAAGAAAATAACTGCTAATCCTTCAATCATTCAATTACATGAACTAGAAAAAGAAGTAACTGACTTTGTGAGTCGCTTAGCAGTTGACTTTCTAGCTTTCTTGGGGAATAATTCTTTACCAGGAACTTTGAAAACTAAAGGAATGCGTTCAGAAAGCCGTGTGGAGAGAAATGATTTTTATTCAGGTCTTGATGAAATTCATGATCCACAAAGAAATCCACATATCGATCTTCGTACGATGAATAACATAATTGGAGAAACAGTAATACTTCAAACTAGAGAAGCAGTAGAAGATGGCATTAATGTGATCACATTAGAGAGAATGAGAAACACAATGAATGCGTATGATATTCCAGTTTCAATGTTAAATGATGCCCTTCAACAGATTAAGATTTTGTTGAGAACATCAATTAAAGAATCTGAAGTATCTATTAGCGTTCAAGATATCTCTGAAGACATCTCAAAAATGAAAGCACTAAGTGATGAAGAACTAACTCAATTGATAGTTCGATTCGAAGGACTGGATAAAATCAAAGAAGACCTTAGAGCAAAAATCGTTGAAGAGCTCAAACCTTCATATGAACAGTTACTCAAAGTAGATTACATCTAAGTTTGAACAACAAAACCCTCTCAGATGAGTTGATAATATGCCACATCGAATATTCTTCATAACAGAAACAGAATTCACTGATCCTCTACAACATTATGGTGATGTCGAATTCGTACTAGATTTTGAGGATGCTGCGCAAGTATTGCGACTATGGAGGAATCCTCATCTAGGACGAAGTTCTCGAGAGGGTGCAGTAATTTCTATTGCTTCAAAGAATGCTGTAGCCATAGACAATATACTTCAGAAAATTATGAATACTTATTTAACAGCTGAAGAAGAGGAGCGATTAGTAAATGAGTTGAAGCTTCTTCGATTCATTGGAGATCATATTTTACCTGATGTTTTAGAACGAGTAAATCGTAATGAACTTCAGACGGTTGAAGATATACTAAAGTACATCCAAGAACTCCTTAGGGAATTAAAATATGAAGGTACTATTGATTTACAACAATTGGCAGAGAGACTTAATCAACTAAAAGATATAGTAGACATTGAAATTACAGATGCTTTTGGTAGAAAGAAAAGAATTTCTCGTGAAAATGTCATGGATCTTCTAGGTAAAATACTTGGTAGATATCTGATGAAGCAAATTTCTGTGGCTCCAATAGATGAAGTTCAGAAGAGATTAAGT
Source organism: Candidatus Heimdallarchaeota archaeon (assembly GCA_016839875.1). Next base: position 60,277 of record JAEOTK010000002.1, on the reverse strand, counting down.
GGTACAATTAGACTAAAAGAAACTTACAGAAGTGCGATACTTGGTTCTCAAACAGTTCCTCCAACTGCAGTAAGACAAGAAGATATTGTCCGAGTTAAGAAAGATCGTAGATCTTTAGTCTACCTTATTGTAGATATGAGTCAATCAATGAGTAAAACTGTTTTTGAAGGAAAAATGTCTAGGTTAGATGGTGCTTTATTAACCAGTTTAAGTCTATACTATTATTTCAAAATGCTGAACAGAAGGAAACGAAAAAGATATGACATGTTCAAGCTTGCCGTTGTTCCTATTAGAAAAGGTCCTAGTGTTATTGACGATGACAAAAAAATGGAACAATTACTTCTGACAGCTGATGCAAGAGGTAAGACCTATATGGTACAAAGTGTGTTAACCGCAATAGAACATGCGAAAAAACAACACTTAGATAAAGATATAGATGTCCAATTTACCATTATTACTGATGGGATGCCAAATGTTCCAGCTCTACCTTTGAGTTACAAAACTAGTAAAGATTTAAAGAAATATTTTGATGAGATAGATACAAAGACTAAACCTGACACTATTGAGTGTTTGGTTCAATTGAATGGTATTTTCAGTAGTTTGAAGAATGATAAGTCTCGAAATTGGAATATCTCTTACTTCCTTATGGGTACAGAAGCTTTACGAAAGAAAGAATTGTACAGTCATACCAAAAGAATGCTGAAAGGAATAACGAAACCTATACTAATTGATCCTGCTCAAATCAATAAACTGGGCGAGCAGATATTAAGGGAGAGTATTCTATATGCTTAAAGAAGAGCTAACAGAAGTAATTGAAGTTTATAAAAAATCCAGAGAGGATTTCCAAAAGCTAGTTGGTACAACTCCTGAGAATTACAGAATATTACTTTTTGTTAATCCAGAAATGCATGTTTCAGTTAATCGAGTTGTAGAAATGACTGGAACACCTCAAGCCATTCTTACTTCTGAGCAAATTACTAACCTGAAATCTGCTAGAATAAGTGATTTTCTTCCAACAGGGAAAGAAACAGTTTATAACTCACTTCCAACGTTGATCTATCTTTCTGTTCCATCTTATGAGTTATCTAAAGAACAAGAGTTTACTTTACGAGTTATGTTTGTTCATGCTCTCGCTCATGCACTCATGAATGAAAAAACTGAATCTAATTCTGTAGCAACCTTATCCAAATTATACCAATTGGATGTTATTCTAAAAGAACTGATGACAAACAATGTCTACAAATTAAATAAGACATCTACCAACCAGCATGTATGGGCTTGGCAGTATTTTCAGGACTTAATTGGTGTTATTAGATTATTTTCTGAAGCAGGTGTAGAAGATTTCTATACTCCTCCAGAAGAAGCCAGAAAATATACTTTGTTCAACAACTTCTCAATAGAAGCCATCACTCTAATAAGAGAAAGAGCTAAAGTAGCCCGAAGAAAGCATCTTCATGATTTGATTGATGAAAGTTTTGCACATTATATTCAAAGAAAAGAAATTGACTATCTCCTCGAGACTAAGGAATATACTTTACCAAAGAAGGATGAAGATAAAGCTCCCATATTTCCGGATGATTTGAAAGCTTTTATGGCTCCACCAATTGGTGAGTTTGGTCTTGCTGTAATGAATAAGTTAGTTACTAAATATGAAAATGAAAACGAGTTATTCGAAAAATTATTCTCCTACAAATCTGATTATGAGATGTTAGAGGAGCTTTCTTGGGATGAAGTCAAAGAATTACTAGCTGTAAATAAGAATCTTCATTCTGAAAGTGTTGTAGAGACATGGCATTCATCAAATAGTAGATGGACTGATATATGGTCAGTTTACGCTTATGGTTGGCGATTAATTGAAGAATATACTAGAAAAGTATATAGAAGAAAGTATTCGACTTTTGGTCAATTATTAGATGACAAGCCTAGAATTTCTAGTAAAGGGTATGTCAAAGTTGATGAAAAGAAAGTATATGTTTTCGAAGTCAATGATTATGGTGTTGGAATTGATCAGCTTCTAATACTTCACAATCATATGGCTCTTTATAGAGATGATTTCAAGACTATTTTACCAGCTTTCGCTGATGTAATCATATTCAAAAAAATAGGCGGAATTCATGTTTCGACTTTGTTTGCTGTTCATAAAACTAAACATCAACCTCTCTCCCCGTACAACATTCCGGTAATAACACGAGCAGTTCAGGTTACAAAAAGAAAGGATGCATACAAATTTGATTTAGATGAAGAAAAAGAAGAGAAATTTGATGTAAGTATGGTTGATTATACTTTCCTAAAAAAACTCACTCAACCTCAGAGAAGAGCAATTGCCTACTTAATAAAAGAAGGGATGTATGAATTATGAGTTTATTAGATTTCTTTCGAAAGCTTTCTATTGGAAAAAAAGCAAAAAGTGACGATCCTCTAGAGCGTGCTTATTATTCAATTTTTACAGAACGAACAGGGAAAGCTAAAGACCTTGCAAAAATCTATCCTCTTATTGAGGATCCAGATTGGAATGTTAGAAATGCTGCAGCTTCTGCAATTATAAATCTCAACAATAGATTTCCAGAGATTAAAGACAAAACTTTAACCCATTTACATGATTTACTGGAAAAACGATCATTAGCTATCAAATTATCAATTCTGGAAGTTTTGGGACATCTGAAAGATTATGCATCTAAACCATATCTAGTTAAGATATTGGAAGAAAGTGATTATGATTTACAATATGCCGCAATTAGAGCAATTGGATATCTCGATGATTCTGATGTGTTATATCCTCTAAAAAATGTGGTTTATGCAAAGGACTACATAACAAGACGAGCTGCAATTCTTTCTGTAATCCGTATATCAAATTCCATTAATAAAGAAAAAGAATTGGAAGAATTAACACCTCACATTCATATAATTATAGAAGCCTATCTTGAGTTAAAAGCACTAGGAGAACAAATTTGTAAAATCCTTGATTATGGTGATTCTACTTCATTTCCTAAAATGAAAGGATATAATGAATCAGAAATAGTAAAACTAGAAGGGTTGATTGAGAAGAAGGATTATAGTGCTGAAATATACCAAAATTTTGCACGATTAATATTCCCTCTCTATTTTCCTATAGATGTTGAATTAGATCAATAATGTTGAAGAAAAATTTTTGAGCAGTGATTTAAAAAACTCTTTTTCATTTTCTTTAGATTTGTTTCTTCTTTCCATTTTTTGCGTATATAATTTTGAGTATCGTATGAGCAATAGTAGAAACAAGTAGTTAGAAGAGCATATCCCATCATTCTATCTTTAATTTTTGTTGATTCAATTAAATTTAGAGCTCTCCTTTTGTGAAGGGGTTTATTATCCTGTATAATGAGCTGTATTTGTCCGGTTCTTGTTGATATAGCCATATTCCCGACATAAACTACAATATTTCAGTATTTAAGAATGCAAGAAAATTCAACCTATGGAATAAATCGACTAGATTCCTAGTTATTTGGAGAAGTTAATTAGTTTTTATTGTGAAATCTTTCTGACAGATAAACATACTTTTTAATTGTCAGAAGATAGGTGAAACAATAATGCCCTTAGATATTGATACAATTCTAAAACCAAGAGGAGATCAGCCTAAAGCGATAAAGCAATTGATAGAGGGAATTAAGAAAGGACATAAAAAACAAACGCTTCTTGGTGTTACAGGCAGTGGAAAAACTGTTACAATGGCTAATGTAATAGATGGCATCAAAAAACCCACGTTGATTATAGGACCAAATAAAACATTGGTGGCTCAACTTTTTGGGGAGTTCAAAACACTCTTTCCTTCAGCTAGTGTTAATTATTATGTTAGTTTTTATGATTATTATCAGCCTGAAGCTTATCTGCCGTCTAAGGATTTATACATAGAGAAAGATGTAGATATAAACCGGGAAATTGAACGCTTACGGCACACAGCTTTAGAAGCTCTATCTACACGTGATGATGTTATAGTCTGTGCTACTGTATCATGTATTTATGGCACAGGCTCTCCTGAGATGTACAGATCAAAAAAGATTGGCTTAACCATTGGAGACACACTTGATAGACAAGATATGATGTTAGAATTAGTTAAGAATCAATATCAGAGAAATGATGTTGCTCTCGAACGTAGGTGCTTCAGAGTAAGGGGTGATTCTATTGACATCTTCCCCTTATATGGTGATTATATCTATCGTGTTGAGTTCTTTGGAGATGAAATTGAAAGAATAACTGCTCGTCATCAGGTTACTGTTGAAAAGATAAAAGAATATGAGCATCTATCTATCTATCCTGGAACTCAGTATCTCGCAAATGACGCTTTCTTTGAATCAGCTCTTGAAGATATCAAAATAGAACTAGATATGCGTTTAGCTGAACTAGAGAAAGAAAACAAGGTTGTCGAAAGGCATAGATTAAGACAAAGGACTCTTTATGATTTAGAATTATTAAGAGAGACGGGTGGTTGTACTGGAATAGAGAATTATTCTCGTCACCTAGATAGAAGAAAACAGGGAGAAAAACCATACACTCTGCTTGATCATTTTCCTGAAGATTTCTTGCTTTTTGTTGATGAATCTCATTTAACTCTTCCACAATTGAGAGGAATGTATGCTGGAGATTATTCAAGAAAGAAGAATCTAATTGATTATGGTTTCAGGCTGCCTTCTGCTTTCGATAATAGACCTTTCAGATTTGAGGAAACTGAGAAATATATGAGAGCAGTAATTTTCACTAGTGCAACTCCTGGTCCTTATGAACATGAATTCTCAGATCAGATTGTTGAACAAATCATTCGTCCTACAGGATTGATTGATCCTAAAATTGAAATTAGAAATACTGATGGACAAATTACTGGTTTAGTAAGTGAGATTAATCAGCGGGTAAACAAAGGTGAAAGAGTCTTAGTAACCACATTAACTAAGCAAAGTGCAGAGATGCTATCAGATTACCTTCTTGATATGCAGATAAAGTCAGTATATTTACATCACGAAGTAGATACATTAGATAGAATTGATATACTAAAGGATTTGAGATTAGGAAAATATGATGTGGTTGTAGGAATCAATCTTTTAAGAGAAGGTTTAGATCTTCCAGAAGTGGCTCTTGTAGCTGTATTAGATGCGGATAAGGAAGGCTTTCTTAGATCTAGAACATCTCTTATTCAATTGATGGGGAGAGCTAGTCGAAATGTTCATGGAAGCGTTATACTTTATGCTGATAGTCTAACAGATTCAATGAAAAACGCTATCAATGAGAATAATCGAAGGAGAAGAATTCAACAAGATTACAACACAAAACACGGAATTACTCCTACAACAATAAGGAAGGAAGTTAAATCAATAGTAGAGCATTTGATGCAAGTAGCACCCAAAGAAGAAGAAAAAATCGTAGTACCTGAAGATCTGACCAAAGAAGATATTTTCTATGTTATAGAAGATCTCAAAACAAAAATGGCAGAAGCAGCAGGTACACTGGATTTTGAGAAAGCTGCAATCTATCGAGATAAAATAAAAGAACTTGAAAAAATGGTGGAATGAAATGAGTCTTCTATCAGATTTAGAGGATTTGCCAAATGAACCTGGAGTCTATCTTGTCAAAGATAAAGATGATAAAGTAGTTTACGTGGGTAAAGCTAAAAATCTGAAAAATCGCGTGAGACAACATTTTCAAAGTACTGCACATCCTAAGGAAGATAAACTACAAGAATTAGCAACAAGAGTGGATTGGATTTTAACAAGAAATGAATCAGAAGCACTAATTCTTGAAAAGAAACTCATCCATCAACTATCTCCAAAACTAAATAGTATGTTAAAGGATGATAAATCTCATCTTCTCATCCGAATAACCATGGAGGAGAAATACCCACAGCTATTGATTGTTAGAGAAACTGATCCAAGAAATGAAAAGAGTGTCTATTTCGGTCCTTTTACAAATAATACAATGTTAAGACAAACTGCTAAATTGGCACTTAGGCTTTTTCCACTGTGTAATTGTGGTAAAAATGTTGAACTTATGCGAAAAAGAGGAACCAAAGTAAGGTGTATGCGAGAAAGATTAGGAAGATGTTTAGCTCCATGTAAAAACGATATTACATCAAGAGAATACAGAAAAACTGCAAGAAATGTGATTTCTTTCCTCAATGGCGATGTCGCTAATTTGTTGGATAATCTAGAAAAAGAAATGTGGATAGCTTCCGAAGAATCGAATTTCGAGAAAGCTTCAATGCTTCGTGATTTAGTTCAAGCTGTAAGAACAATTTTGAATATTCAAGAGGATATACACTCCACTAAGAAAAATATCGATATATTGGGGTATAATGAAGAAGAACACGATATAGTAATTTGTAAATTAGAAATACGCAATCACAGAGTTCAGAACATCAAGAATCATGTCTACACAGAAGAAGAATCAATTACCACAGTAGGGGAAGTTTTTACTCTGGTATATGGTCAAGAAATACCCGAATATGGTGTTCTATCAAATGATAGTTTCTCAAGAAGATTCAAATCAACCGAAGGTATTTCGATTCTTCAAATTGAAGAAGAAACTGATGAGATTTTAGTTAAAGTAGCAGAGAAAAATGCTTGCAATGAATTAATGAAACTTCTACGAGATAAACAGTACAAAGAAAGCTCAGAAGTAGTATTAGAAGAGATGAAAGAAGATTTACAGCTACCTAATAATCCAAATATTATCCATGGATTTGATATTTCAACACTTAAGGGACAATTTTCTGTAGGTTCTTGTGTTGTTTTTGAAGAAGGAAAACCACAAAAGAAATTATATAGACGATTTAGAATAAGGAAATCTTATTCAGATCCTGATGATTATGCTATGATGGAAGAGGTTGTATCTAGACGATACAAATCAGATGTTTTAAAGAACGATCCTCTACCTGATTTAGTCATTATTGATGGAGGAAAAGGGCAGCTCAATGTAGCAAAACAAGTTTTTGAAAAATTGCAATTATCATTCCCTGTTATAAGCATAGCAAAGAAGAATGAAGAAGTATTTGTTGAATGGTCTGAAGATCCTTTAATCTTTGAGCGGGATTCGCCAATATTACATCTGATTCAGTATGTAAGAGATGAATCACATAGATTTGCAATAAATTATCACAAATTATTGAGATTGAAATCAATGAAAAGCTCAATATTTGAAAATATCAAAGGTATTGGTAAAGCGAAAGTTCAGCTTCTTTTCCAAGAGTTCAAAGACGTTAATAATATTTCAACTGCTTCTGTTGAAGATATACAGAAGCTTCTTTCAGTTAACGAAGAAATCGCAAATAAAATTGTTGAGCTGGCAAAGAAAAATATTCGTAAGCCATTTTTCCGAGAATAAATAGATATAAAAGTAATTATGTTAACATCTTAAATGGTGAATAAATAAATGAAAAAAGGTTTGTTTATGGCTTGCGGGGTTCTGTTTGTAATCCTGTCTGTATCAGTTATTTCTCCATTAAATGCTGCAACAAGCTGGGGTGTAGACACTGAAACGACATACAAATACGAACTTAAGACTCTGAATATGTTCGGTTCAGATCTTTCAATCTTACTGAAAGACAATGTTTCAATGAACATTATCTTTACAGAATTCAATAGTACTGGATATACTTATGACTCATATAACTCCACAGGTGGGGTATCATCTAACTCAACAAATTTTGTTGAAACAGAAGTAGAACCAGGAGTGTTCTATACAATGCCTGTTGGACTACCAATAGCACTTCCATTGTCATTAGGAACAATTCCAGATTATCTTGAATATTTTGGACAAATTATGAATCAAACAACTTCTTTTCTATTTGTTGATGAGATTTTAGCAAATATAACAGATTATGCAAATGTTACATACATGGATACACATTCCGTTTTGAATGAAAATTATCTTCATATGTATTTTGATCTATTTGCAGTAGAAGTCAATGCATCAGTACTATTTGACTCAATGGATACGGGTGACATGGGTGGTTTCACTTTTCCAAGTAATTTTACAGATTTCAAGCTAAATGCTACAGTAAACTATAATGTAACAACAGGATTGTTTAATGGTTTTACAATAAAATTACGTTCTCAAGGAGAAATTGCTCCTGGATATTTTGAACCATTTAATGTAGATGCGGTTTATGGATTATATATCCCTCCACCTCCTACAACTCCAACTACTCCTACTCCAACTGAGGAAAACTTCTATCCGTGGTTAGTTCCAATAATAACTGTTATTGCTTTTGGGGCGTTGATATTAAGAAAGAGAAAACGCTCTCTCTAATCTTTTTTTTCAGTACAAACTTTTTTTAAGTCTCTTTTTGAATCATCTTTGAAGGAACTTGAGTCTTAAACGAGAAGAATATCTAATTCTATCCCATATACTGCAAGAACCATTAATACCTTATAGTAGACTTGCGGAGGAAATTAGGCTTTCAGAAAAAACAAAACTCTCCTCCCCTACTGTTAAGAAAAGAATAGAAGGTCTTGTAGGTGAAAATGTTATAACAAGTTTTCATGCAGAGTATCACCCAGAGTCAATGGGATTAGAGAGTCATATCTTTTTGTTAAGTGTAGATTCCATAGATAAATATTTGATAGTTGAAAGAATTATTGATTATCATCCATATCTAGTTGTACGTCAAAGGTGTTATGGAGGAATAACAGGTATCTTTCTGAAAGTGCATATTCCAATCGGTTCAATAAGTAAATTTGTAAGTCTTCTAAATCATTTAAAAGACAATAATCTGATTACTGAAATTGTTCATTCAACTACTATAGGTAGAGGAATTAAAACACGGATTGATTTATCTTACTGGAATCCAACTAATGGAAAATGGTCTTTCAATTGGGACATTTGGAAGAAGAATATTGACAGCGTAGATTATGTTCCTCAATTCGATTATTTTCAACGAATATCTAGAGAAAAACCCAAGAATGTCTTGAAACAACTACGACATCTAGATTTTCAGTTACTTGAGGAATTGGTGCGTGATCCAACTCAAAAGTATGCAAATTTATCCAAACAACTAGGAGCACCGCCTTATACTATTTCAAGACATAAGAAGTTTTTAAGCAAACATGTAATTAGAAATTATTTAGTAGAGTTTAACAGATCGTTTTTTGGTCTTGAAGATGAACTGATTTTCAAATCAATTTGCAGTCAAAGAGCAATGACCAAGGTTATTTACTTGTTACAGAATCTTCCTTTGCCTTTTGAATCAGATTTTCGAGATACAGAAACAGGATTTTTATGGAAAATTCTCCTACCACCTAAAGATAAATTAGACTTAATTAACCTATTATGGTCTCTGTTTCCAGATTTACAAATAATGATGCTAGACCCTCAGACAACTGTAACAAAACCCTTCAATCCAGATAATTATTCATTCATTGACCAATCATGGATAGATTCAGACGAATATATGATTGACCAGATTTTGGAGAAAGCAAGAGGCGAACTTATTCTTGCTTAGTTAAATGTAGTTAAGAAATCAGAAGAAAGTATGGCTATAATTAATCAAACTATAGCACGTAATTCATGTACAATTTCATACTTCATTTGTTTTCTGATTATTGGTATAATACCAATAGCCGCTGCAAGTAACAATGTACCTATCATAATTACCAATGCTACGACATCCACATGAATCCCCATCGGTAATATTTCTCGTGATATAAGCAAAGGTTTTGAGAAAGCTAACAAAGAAAGTGTTGTAAGAATACCTAATGGAATACCAAAGATGAATGTTGTTGAGAGAAAGATAAACAACTCACTTAATAGTAGTTTCTGAATTTTCGTTTGTCTCCCCCCTAAGGCTAATAATACAGCATTTTCTCTTCTTCTTTGTTCTAGTATGAAATCTGTTGATATAATTATGTAAACTACACCGATTACGTTTAGGAAGATAGCTCCTATGAGCAAGGTTATGGTTACATGGGGTATATACTCAATAATGAAATATCCTATGTAATCTGGATTGATCTGTTCTGGATTCACTATGATTAAAGGATCTAAAGCTTTAATTTGCGCAGTAATTTGATCTATATCCGCACCTTGTTCAATTGATGCAAGAAATAGTGTTCCATTTGAATCTCCTACTCTATCAATAAACATCTCTCTTGTTATTAGAGCCCATTCACCAGTACCTCTATTCATTTTTGGATCATAACCATGTGCTACACCTAGTCCTGGAGCAGAGCTTACTATTGCAGAAACATTCAACTTAATCTGAAAAGGACCACCTCTAAAATCTGTGATGTACATTTCTCTACCAACAGTAAATCCCAGTCTCTCGGCAATAAAATCACTTAGAATGACACCTGATTCATTATTCGCTAGTGCTGTAATTGCATTGGTGGCACTCATGTCAACAAAGCTACCTTGCGTCCACCTCCCAATACTTAAGTATTCAAGTGGGTCTATTCCGAAAATCTCAATTTCCTGCAGTCCTATGGAAGCTATAGATGAGTAGAATCCTGTTATGTTTTTGATTCCTGGGATTTCCTCGATTGTTTGTTCAAAATCTGTAATATTTACAGGTACCATTGTCTGGATTCGAAGATCCGCTCCATTTCTATAATCTTCTTCCAAGGAAATATTGTTGATAGTAGTTGAACGTATAGTCAAAAATGTGGTTAATAAACAAATTATAAGAATCAGAAAGAAGGTGAGTTCGGTGAAACTCTTGTTATATCTTTTAATATTTCGTGATATCAGAAACCTGCCTTTTCTAAGGATTTTGCCAAAGAATCTTTCTGCATTTCGTAGTAAGTAATTAATGCCCATAGCGACAAAATAACAAATGAAAAATATTATCACAATAAAGATAAACAGTGTTTTAGTACTTGCAGAGATCATATTGAATCCATATGTATAACTAATTGCTGCTGTTTTTCTATACTCGAGATACAAAAATATGAATCCTGCAATTGTTAAAACAAATGCACCTACTTTCAAGCCTAAACTTAGAAGTTGTTGTCCTTTTCTGGTGACTAACATTGATTCTTGAATGTCTTTTCTTACATATGTTATTACATTTATCAAAGTCATTCCTAAATAAATTCCTAATACTATTAGAGAATAGATTTCTATATCATAGGGTGATATTTCCAGATATTGAAAATACCTAAAGAAAAGGGTAGAATTAAAGAACTGGTTCTGTCCAAATGAAGGAATTAATGCAGACAGTACTATTCCTACTCCAATGCTAATCAGAAGTGAAATAACACTGATTAACAAGAACTCTCCAAAGAACATACCTACTATTTGACCGCTAACTGCTCCTCTCGATCTTAAAAATGCTATTTCTTCTCTTCTTTTTTTAACAGTCATTTGCGTGGAAAGTATTGTAAGGAAAACAGAAGCTACAAGAGTTGGTACAAACAATGCAAGAGAACCAAATGTTCTTCTGTATTCGTCAGTCATTGTCTGAATTTGTTGATCCAAAATGTAACAGTAAGAATGATAAAAACGAATTTCTATTCTTTCCTTCAATGCTAGCAGATTATCCGGCATCCCCTCTATCCCATTGATTCTGAGCTGTTGAGCATCAGTTTTAACAAGTAATCTTGGTAAAATACCATTCGAATCCATTATGGATTGATCTACTTCTGTCATATCTTCTATTGGGAAGAATATAGAATCAAGAACAATGCCTTGACCGCTTGATGTACTCCCTCCAATTAACCTGTCTATAACAGAATTATGACCAATGTACTTGTAAATCCCTGCAACTGTATAATTCTCAAAAGAGGTTTCAGATATGTCATAGTATTGCATTGAATGTTCACCAATGTCTGTATTTGGAATTCTCCTAGTAACAGCTACATTCAGCATGTATCCTGGGACAACAGGTTCATTGTATACAGCACTCAATTGTGCTGCTTGAGTATAGCTCATCATTATTTCCCCAGAATTCAAACTAGCATTTCCTTCGATCTCAAAATTCATCTTTATTCTCTCAATAGCTCTAGAGGATATTACAAAAGAATTAGTTAGAGATACTGGATTTGACATATTGTCTTGACTTTCTTCAGGGTACCATCTATAGTCTGGTGCTTTGTCTTCATAATTAAACAAGGCAATTGTTGGAAAGAACCAATCAACCTGACGAACGGTAGAATCAGCTAAAGCAAAGACGGATACGGGTTCCATGGCATTCATTCGAAATGTAGAAATATACATCTCATAATCAAGAGTTTCAATATAATCATCAGCTATAATTTTTTGGGAAGTTTGTGTCCAAATAGAAGAAGTGAATAGAATAGATAATGCGAATATCAAACCCATCATGACAATTAATGTGCTTCGTTTTCTATTTCGGATATTCTTTAGAATTAACCGTAGATTGAATGATATTGCTTGTAGAACATTACGATAGACAGAACTCTTCTCTTCAGGAGCTACAAATTTCTCAATATCTGCCATCAATTATCACCCTTTCCTTTAAACTCGAAGATAATGTTATCATAGTCAATATCAGAGATATCTGTTGTTTCGTTTTCATGAATTATGCCTTTCTGGATTACGAACAATCTTGTTGCTAATCTAGTTAGAAATGGGTCATGGGTTGTATAGATAACTGACATTTGCTTTTTCTTCGCTAAATCCATAAGTAAACTCATTATCCCATCACCAGTTTTGCTATCCAGAGTTCCTGTAGGTTCATCAGCAATGAGAATTGATGGATAATTAGCTATCGCTCTAGCTACACAGACTCTTTGTTTTTCACCCGAACTGAGTTCTTCTGGATGATTCATTGCTTTATGACCTAAACCAACTTGTTCAAGGAGCTCTAGAGCAATCTCTCTTGCATCTTCTTCACTTTCATCTTTCAAGATTATTGGAACCATTACATTTTCTAAAGCTGTTAGATGACTAAGTAAATAGAATTCTTGAAAAATAAAACCTATCTCATTTAATCGGTATTCAGATAATTGACTTATTGGCCAACTGTGGATATCTTGACCGCCATAGAATATTTTTCCCGCGGTAGGTTTATCTAGACCAGCTAAGATATTCAAAGTTGTTGTCTTACCAGAACCCGATGTACCAAGTAAGCAAATAACATCTCCTTTAGAAACATTAAAGCTAATACCTCGTAATACCATCAATTCTTCAGCTCTGGAAGAATAGGTTTTGATCAAATTATCAGCGGAGATTATAATTTCAGTCATGAGACTAATCATGTCATAGTCCAGACATTTAAATGATTTTGCTTTTGTTAGGTTAAAGCTTGGATTACATACCAGATAATAACAACAACAAATATGAAAAGAATTCCTAAAAATAGTTTTCCCCAATCCCTTCCTTCATACTCTTCTTCATCTTCGTTTTTTATTTCCTCTTCTTCTTCCTTTGGCAAATCTTGATTGTTTTCTTCTGACATTCCCATTACCTGTATATTAAGAATAAAGATTTTCTTTTGTTCATTCAGCAATAAACCTTATCTTAAATTTTTTGTTTTAAATTTTAAATTTTCAACAGATCATGCTATGTATTATGTAGTCACATCTGAAGCCCGAATCACACTATTTGATACGTAAATCTCTGCTCCTGCTATTAATGCTAGCAAAGTTGCATGGCTAGGTATCATTTGAAAGTGTTGGAGCTCTGAAAATCCTTCTAAACGGATCTCTACAGTTGCTTGGTATGCATTAGAATATGGAATTATTGAGTCAATAACCACTCTATCTACAACACATATCTCTGGTACTAGTTCTGCGATTGTTAAACGAGAATCTCCTCCTTCAACACCATTTAGTTTTCTAGCAATTTCTATTGCAATAGAAACCGGGATGTTGGTCATTAGAAAATTCTCTCCGTTCTCTAGTTCAAAATTGAGAAGAGGAATTTCTGCATATTGTCCCCTATTGGCTTCCTCATCTGAAGAAAAAATATCTGGACTAGCGGTAAGTACGTCTACCCGTATAACTTTGAATAGCTTAGGTTTTTCAGCAGAGGTACCTCCAATCATGTGTCAACAGCCATTTTTCTATTCAAAAAGATTGAGTTAGTATTAAGAAGAAACAGATTTATTTATGAAGATTTGTGAAAGAAAATAATATAATCTTGCTTCAAAAAGTTTATTGGAAGCTTGTTCACCCATCTTCTATAACAAAGAGATAAACGGTATTAGACAATGATCAATCAATCAAATCAGATGAAAGAAAGTAGGAAGAAGAATCAAAAAGAAGAAGATTTGATTCGAACTATTCTTAAAATGTCAATTACCGCAATCCTTGCCAGTTTAGGAATAATCCTCTCCTCTATTGTTGTCTTAATACCGAATTTTGAGTTTATTTCAGTAACTATATTTCTAATTTCATTATTATTTGGTAGTTATTATGGGTCTGCAGCAGCTATTGCTATTTCTCTAATTTACGAATTTCTAGTTACTCCAATATATGGCGCTTCGGGATTATTAATACTGTTTAAACTCTTCTGCTACCTTAGTCTTGCCATTGTAGTTGGACTAAATAGAAAACGACTAGTCAAACTGTCTTTTTGGGAGTTGGGGATAATTGGTAGTCTATTTGCTCTATTTTATGACATTGTAACTACTTTTGGTCAATTAGTAGTAATTACCATTACAAACGTTCAGCAAAATCTACCTGCTGAAATTTCTTTTTCTGTTTTCATCACACTCATGATAGTCGGTATCCCAATGACAATTATACATGTTATCAGTAATTTTGTATTATTTGGTTTATCTAAAACAATGGTAAATTGGATTATAGCTGCATTCAAATACCGTGGAGTAAAGATGTTAATGGTAGACTCCTTTATAGTAGGATACAAACAAAAATCTGTTAGCGATTCTGAAGGTGAGGTTCAATGAAAAAATCTAAAATCGTATTCCTCCTCATTGCAATAATCCTTTCTGCAAGCATGAGCACAGCTCTCGTGGTTTATTTAAGAAATTATAAACCGAATTCAAATGGAGTAGATATTACTATACTAACAATAATTAACTATGGTTCCTTAAAGCAAAATAATATTGAAGAATATAATGTGTCCATAGCTTCAGGGAGTACAGCTCTTCAAGCGTTTTCAAAAGTAGCAGAATTAGATTTGTTAAACTACTCATTTGGAGTTTATATCAAAGGAGTAAATGGATACATTGAACAAGGATCCAATTATTGGGCGTTTTATTACTTTAATAATGAAGAACAGCTATGGGTTTATTCTGAATTTGGTGTTAGTAATTTCCTTGTTGAATCAAGTGACAAAATTAAGCTCCAATATACAAACTAAACATGAATCTGTAAAAATAAAGTGTTATAAAATGGAAGAAACGTCTCCTAGATTTTTGTTAATAACTTTTCTAACAACGAAACCTATCCTTCTAGCCTTAATTCCGCTTCTAATACTTAGCTATCTATTGGGTTGGTTTCACCAGAATACAACGTTTGAGATGAATTTGTTCATACCTGGAGAAAGCACTCAACCAATACAATTTCTAGAAGGTATTATACTTGTAGTTATTGCAGTATTAAGTGGCATTTTGATAGTTATTGCGATCAAAAAACGACTTGAGAAAATTCTTAAGATTTTCTTTTCTATTGGACTTTTCCTTTCCTCGGTAGGAGTTTTTTGGCTGCATGGTTTTCTAATCAATATTAGCTACTCAAAATCACTAGCAGAATCCACACCATTTTTTACAGTTGTTAAATGGATAGAGTTGATACTAGCAATAATTGGGCTTATTGTAGGAATTCTTTCCTTTCTAATCTTCATCCTTAACAAGGGAAACTTACTTTTGAAAAATACCATAGTATTTGTTCTAGGAATAGCTGTAGGGTCCCTTTTCGGTTTAATTTTACAATCTGCTACATTCTTTACTTTGATAATTCTCATATCGTTGTTTGATATTTATTCTGTTTTTAGAGGTCCAATAAGTAAGATTCTCAAAAGAACAAATATTTCAATAGCTCCTCAGAATTATATTAGTGAAGAAAGGTTAGTTGGAATTGGTATTGGAGATTTCGCTTTTTATTCTGCATTAGTTGTTTTTATATCAAGCAATTATGGTCTCATTCTAGGTGCATGTTCAATCATCGGAATAGTTGCAGGAATTAAAATTACTGAAAAGATGCTCTATAGATACAAGAAGTTTCCAGGATTGCCATTTCCTATATTTCTTTCCTTGTTTCTCTTTGGAATAGGATGGTTAATTATACACTTCTTTTTGGGAGTTACTAATTAAACAATCGCCAATCCTTTAACAAAAATCAAAAGGTTTAAAACAAGTTGTAAGGGCATATAGCTCGGTTGAAAACAGTGTCATCGCGAAAGTTTAGATATAGAGGATACACAATCGAAGAATTAAAACAAATGTCTATGGATGAAATACTTGACTTACTCCCTTCAAGAAGAAGAAGGAGCTTATCCCGTCAAGAATTCTGGACACCTCGAAGAAAGAAATTATTAGAGGATATCAGGAGTGCAATGGAATCTCAAGAAAAAGGAGATAAAATTGTTGTTAGAACTCATGTAAGAGATATGACTATACTCCCTGAAATGGTTGGTGCTACAGTAGGTGTTTATAATGGAAGTGAGTTCATAGAAGTTGAAATAAAACCTCAAATGATAGGACACCTGTTAGGAGAATTCTCCCCATCAACAAAGATAGTTAGACATGGTGCCCCAGGAATAGGAGCAACTAGGTCTTCTCTTTATGTTCCACTAAAATAGTTCATACTATTTTCTACTGAAATTTTTTTAAACAAGCTGTTTTGTTATTTATCTAATGAGCTTTCCTACTCAAGAAGATTTATCCAAACTTGCTAGAAATTCAAAAGCATTCCAGAGGCTAGAACAAAATCTCACAAAAGACTTGTTGTGGATATGGGTTTTGAGTCTACTCAAGGAAGGACCAAAATATGCTTATGAATTAAGAAATGAAATAGAAAAACGATATGGTTTCAGTCCAGCAACTGTTACGAATTATACTATACTGTATCTTCTGAAAGATGAAGGTATCGTTAGAAAAACAGAAATGAGAAATGATGTTGAGCGTATAGATAGGAAATATTATGAAATAACAGAACTTGGTGAAAAACTTCTGGAAGAGGCAAATGAGTATTTGAGAGAAACCTATTCGAAGCTTTTTCCCTCAACTAAATTGTAAATAAAACGCTTTCTCTTTTTTCAACAAACTTAAAAGTTCAAAGACTAACATCTGATAACTAAGGTGTTTTGATTTATGAAGGTGATATTTTAATGCCTAAGAAGCGTAAATCGGGTGGAAGATCTGGAGGAAAGCGTGGTCGAGCCACGATGAAAACATGCCATTCTTGTGGTAAATTAGTTCCTACAGACAAAGCAAAGAAATTTACAGTATACAGTAGTGCTGTAGACTATCGTTTAGCCAAAGAACTTAGAGATGAAGGGGCCCACATCCCACGAAATAAGAAAATAGCCTATTATTGCATATCATGTTCAATTCATAGGGGTAGAACACACATACGCGCAAAAGGCGATAGACGTGGCGACTAGTAACTATCCTTTTCTCTTTTAATTTTCTTTTTGAGGGAAGAATATGGAAGTAGCTTTCTTAGTATCATCCAAAACTTTGCGATTTAACTCAAAAAAATCCATTAGATCGATAGTTGGTGGTCAAGAAAGATTGGATGTTCTCTCTCGATGTTTTCTTAACATTCATAGGTGGAAGAATAAAATCAATGCTAATCTTACCTTAATCATCTTTTTATCCCATCCAGATGAGCAATTAGCTATAACAATTCCTCATTCAAATGTTAAGGATATTCTAGAAAACGAAGTGGATTCAACTAATATGTTTTTGAAGATAATTTCTGATATAGAAGAACCAAGAGTTAAAACTGAAAAGATTGGTTTTGAAGCATTATTAAAATCACTGACAGAAAACTATCAATTTTATTATCTAACTCCAGATGGGATTCATATCGATGAATTAGGAGATAAAATGAATGAAAGTGGGGTGTGCTTTATACTTGGGAGTCAGCATGATTTAATGCAAAATCAGGAGAAAACTCTTACTGATTTTGACACTATTCCTATAAGCCTTGGAAAACAGAACTATCTAGCTTCTCATGTTATAACCATAGTATGCTACAAATTGTACTCGTTAATTGGTTCATGAAAGAATAATTAAAATTAAGTGTTTTCAACAAAACTTTAATTCTAAAATTAATATGTTGGATAAGGATGAGTGAAGAAAAACAATCAATTGTATCTAAAAAGATGTTAGCTTTTGGATTTACTGCTCCTTTTCTATTTAGTGTAGGAGGAATGATTATAGCATATTTTGCAACTACTAATTCTCCACAACGAATTAGAATGATAGCATTAATTGTAGCAACATTTCTTGGATTAATCACCGCTATTGGTTCTATTTTTCTTGTACAGAGATATATTAACAAAAACCAAGGATTGAATGAAGATAGTTCAGATAATGAAAATGAGGATTAATATTAATTATTTTAAGAACAATTCACCATTTTTTTATTTTGCTGTGTAAAGCATAAATTTTTTAAAACTCTGAAATTAGCTCGAAATATAATATACCGAGGGCAAAAAATGAACTCAAATCGAAGAAAAATACTAATCATGGGTGCTGCAGGTAGGGATTTTCATAATTTCAATACTTACTATAGAAATAATGAACAATATGAAGTTGTAGCATTTACTGCTACCCAAATCCCAGACATTGTAGACCGTAAATATCCTTCTGAACTTTCAGGTGAGTTATATCCAGAAGGCATTCCAATTCATGATGAGAGTGAATTAGAAGAACTACTAGAGAAATTGAATGTTGATGAAGTTGTTTTTTCCTATTCTGATGTGTCTCACGAATATGTCATGCATAAAGCTTCTTTAGTTAATGCTTGTGGTCCAGCTTTCTCTCTTCTTGGTACTAAGGGAACAATGATCAAAAGCACTAAACCGCTAATTAGTGTTTGTGCGGTTAGAACAGGGAGTGGAAAGTCACAAACATCAAGGAAAATTGTTCAACTTCTACATGATGCTGGAAAGAAAGTAGTTGCTATTCGTCATCCTATGCCGTATGGTGATTTAGTAAAACAAGCTGTTCAAAGATTCGCGGAGTATTCTGATTTAGATAAGCATGAAACAACAATAGAAGAAAGAGAAGAGTATGAACCATATATCGATAAAGGTTTAGTAATTTATTCTGGAGTTGATTATGAAGCAATTCTACGAGAAGCAGAGAAGGAAGCTGATGTTATACTCTGGGACGGGGGAAATAATGATTTCTCCTTTTACAAACCCGATTTGCAGATAGTTGTCGCAGATCCTCACAGAGTTGGGCATGAACTTCGCTATCATCCAGGAGAAACTACTCTGAATCTAGCAGATGTAGTTGTAGTTAACAAAATCACCACAACTGATTACAAGAATGTTATGCAATTAGAAGAGAATATTAGAGAAGTTAACCCCAACGCAACTATTATTGAAGCTTCATCTCCCATATTTGTGGATAAACCAGAATTAGTGAAAGGAAAAAGAGTATTGGTTATTGAAGATGGACCAACTCTAACCCATGGAGAAATGAAATACGGAGCTGGGGTTGTTGCTGCTAGACGTTATGGTGCTAAAGAACTAGTTGATCCTCGTCCTTACCTTGTAGGTAGCATGAAAGAAACTTTTGAAAACTATCCAGATATTGGAACACTTCTTCCTGCAATGGGGTATTTTGAACAACAACTAGAGGACCTAGAAGCAACAATAAACAATACTGAATGTGATATTGTGGTTTCTGCAACTCCTATTGATATCACTCGTCTAATAAAAGTAAATAAGCCAATTGCAAGGGTTAAGTATGAATTGGAGGAAATAGGTTATCCTAAACTTATCGATATACTAAAAGAAAGAGGTTTTCTATAGTATCTCCTTTTTCTATTTTTTTACTTATTTTTTATTTTCAGGAATTTCTAATTAGAAAACAAGTTTTATATTTATTCTATATCATCCTAATGTGAAATCGAATGAGTAAAACAGCATCAGCTAATATAATTTCCGATGGTTCGGATATTTTAATAGTACTTGATACTAGAAAAAGATGGCTCACTAAGGCCGTTAGTGGAAAACAGTTTCACTGTCACAAAGGTTTTTTTGATTTTGATTCAATTATAGGAAAATCCTATGGAATTCGAGTTAAAACAAGTAAAAATACTACAATAACTATCTACAAACCAATTCCTAGTGATTTCTTAAGGCAGATCCCTCATAGTTCTCAAATTATTTATCCTAAAGATGCAGGATTAATACTGATAAATGGGGGAATATCATCAGGAAGTATAGTTCTAGAAGCAGGAACTGGTAGTGGAGCACTTACTTCAATTCTAGCAAATTATGTTGGTGAAAATGGTCATGTCTATACTTATGAGAATAGAGAAGTTGCCTATAATACTGCCAAGAAGAACTTATCCAGATTAGGATTGGAATCAAGAGTTTCCTTTAAATTGAAAGATGTATCCTCAGGTTTTGATGAAAAGGAAGTTGATGCTGTAATTTTAGATTTAGGAGATCCATGTGAAATAATTCCTCATGCGTTCGATTCATTAAAACCGAGTGGAGTAATTACCTTGTTTTTACCAACGTATAATCAGGTAGATAAGGTGTATCAAACACTAAGAGAATTTAATTTTGGAGATATTCAAGCATTAGAACTTATCCTTAGAGATATACAGCTAAAAATTAACGCAATTAGACCCAATACAAGGATGATTGGTCATACTGGTTTCATGATATTTGCAAGAAAATTAGCAAAAGGTGAAGAGTAGTGCAGATTGTTTTCAGATGTTATAATTGTGAAACAATTAACGAAATCCCTGCAAATTATCAACATAGATTGTGCACAAATTGTGGTAAAATAATAACTTACCAGTTAGGTGAATCAATTGTTTGTGATAATCTATCTGGATTCTGTGATCGTTTCTTAAATGCAAAGAAACTTTCTCAGAAGCTTGCAGAAGATTTCTTTAAGCAAGCTGATTTGGATAAAGACAGAATATCTGAAATTATTCATAGTCATAAAGATAAAGAAATTGAACTATTAGATATTCCTGCTGCAACAATCGCGGAAACAGTATTGTTAATTTTGAAGAATACAAAAAATTCCATTGATGAATTAATACTCAATTGTTCTATTTTCGATATATCTTCACAGAAATTAGAGAAAATTCTTATTCAGATGAAAAAGGAAGGTTTGATATATCAACCCAAAGGATGGTTGATATACTTAATTTGAGTTGATGATAGATTAGTATTTTCTCTTCTGTAATTTCTCTTTTAGCCAGCCATACAAGATGAACAGCACGATAGCTACAACTACACCAGCAATTGCTAATCCAATACCTACAACCACACTTGAAGCACCTCCATAATCAACAACATGGACTTCAAAAATTTCTGCTGCGTAAAATGGGAATGCTGGTGCCCCTCCAACTGGGCCAGTATTTGGATCATAAACATCTTCTGCCTGGAAGAATATTTCTACATTATATCTGGCTTCTGGATTTATAATTTCTACCATAAGAGTACCTGTGAATGTTTCACCGGGTTCAAGATCTCTATGATCATAATCAATAGTAACTGTATAAACTTGATTCAAAGCTGTAGTATTCCCTACATGTGAGAAATTTGCATTTAGTGATACAACCGGTACAACTTGATCTCCTAAGTTTATAATAGTTGCAAAGACATACACTATTTCTCCTCTTTCAACATAAGTGGATGAAATTCTACCATTGTATACTTGAATCTGGTCAATAGACTGTTGTAGTATAGGAAGCTCTTGTTCTACATTATTTGCTTTGGCGATTGAAAGGCTAAATACAGAAACTGTAAGTACGAGAATAAACAAAATGGAAGTTCCTGTTTTTATCCTAAGATTCTTTTTCATGATAATCATCCTTCTTGTGTTAGTAGCAGAGAAAGTTCCCTTTTCAAATCTACTAAAGACCTTTCTATACGCTTCTCATAAGTGTTGTTAATGCTGATTTTTCCATCAGCAGTTTCTAATATTGTTCCTCCCATGCAATTGATATAATTGCTAGAAACATTGAATTTAACATCTAGATTATTGTCTTTCTTCAGTTTGCCTGAAATTCCATCAAGAAATTGTTTAGATAAAATGTCTTTATCTTCTTTGCGACAATAAAGTAACAAATTTGGTTGTTTAAGGGTTAACGCTGCTTCTGCAATAGTTTTTTCTAAACTGGCTGAATACTCTTTTGTACCTGTTAATGATTTAATTTTTTCAGTAGCTTTTTCAATGAAACCTTCAACAAGTTCATCTCTGAATTTTGTTATTTTAAGACGCAAATCTAAATCTTGTTTTGCCCTTTCTTTTAGAAATTCAGCATCAGCATTTTTCTTAGCTACTTCAATGATATTTTGTGTAATTTCGCTTATTTTTCCTTCAGTATCCTTAGTAATATCATTTATTGCTTCTTTTTGTTCAGCTAAGATTTTCTTGATTATTTTAGCTGTATTTTGTTCTATTTTCTTTGTAATTTCAGGGTTAGAATGTTCATCATTCATTGGCAACATCTCTGAGTGATTAGGGAATTTGTGAAGGTCTTAAAAAATTGGCTTATAAAAATTATGGTTAGGAATTTAGTAGAAAAAAGAAAGAAGATTCACTCAAAAAGTGTTTCATCTTCTGCATATCTATAAGCTAGTACGAAGAGAACGAAGAACACACAAGCTGACAAAGCAACTATTGCTGTAATAGCAGCTTCTGGTTTTGCGACATATCTTACAACGAAATTGACTGCAATAAAGATTAAGACCATGAGTCTTCCTCCTCCACCACTTTCTTTTGAGAGTTTCTTTCTCCATCTAATTAAAGCTTCAATACCACTCAGTACAACTGCAGCGATGTTAATTATGAACATTGCAGTTCCTGCTGAATTCCATTGATCTACAGTGGCAAAAAGTGCTAGAAAACCTCCAAATAGAACAAGTCTAATTACCAAACCAATTCTATCTGTAATCTCTTTTGTATAGGAAACTTGTGATGCACCCTCTCTAAGAAGAACCAAAAAGTTACCTATTGCAATAGCACAAGCTAAGCACAGAACCACTCCATAGAAAATAGGTGCAAATTGTACCCAAGTCGTCCAGATGGGTGCAATGACTGAAGTAAATTCGCTGTAAAATGCAATAGTTACCATCAAAGGAATTGCTGCTAGAAATAATCCAGGAATAACAATAAGGAGAGCAGGAACATTCTTCTTAACACCAAAAGCGTACAGAATTAGCTTTACTGCGAAAAATGCACCAAACACAGCAATGATTGGTGATCCAAATGGAAGTATGAAGAAAAACAAACAAAATATCGCATTTACGAAGTAGAAAATCTTTGTATCGATTCTAACTTTTCCTAAAGCTCTCCACATTAATTCATAAGAATTTGCAATTCTAGTTGCTCTCACTAATGATGCAAGTGTAAAAGGTAAGGCAAAAATTAAAGGTGCTACTATTTTTAGAATAACCATATCTCCTGTTGTTCCAAATGGACTGATATCTGATGCTCTCCAGAAGAAAAAGCCAGCTAGACTATCTGGATATGGGCCTAACCACGCCCACAAGTAGAAATACACTGGAAAAATAAACACTTGTAAAAGAACTATAAGCCTATTAATCATTAATCCTCTAAGCTCTACCAACTATTACACCTAGCTCGAATTATGGTATCCGTATTAAAAAAACCTTTTCTTTTCCATTAACTCAATCTAAACTTTATTAAATAAAATCTATCTATTAATTGTTGAGGGTTATGACAGAAACACCTAGTTCAGTTGAGGAGCTACTTAAGAAATACAATATTCAACCTCATGATTTAGAGTATATTCTAAATTTTATGCAGAAAGAAAATATTTCTCCTCAATTAGCAATGAGAAGAATCAAATTATTTGAAAAACTGCAAGAGAAAATGGAACAAGCACAATCAGATGATAAGGTAAAAGAATTGACATCAGAGTTGGACCATTTATCAAAAGTTGTTGAAGATCTTCAAACAGAGAAAGTCGAATTGGATAAAGAGATAGAAGATACAAGGCTTCAGCAAGATTTGTTTAATGCAGAACGTGAAGAACTTAAACTACAAATGCATGCTTTGATGGATTCAATAGATACAATTGAAACTGAAGCAGGGGAAGGAGGAGAGCAAATACAAGTAGAGAATCAAGATCTGAAAAAGAAAATCAGCATAATGACAGCTGGCGCTCAAACACTCAAAGAACGAATTCTGAAAGTAGGTTCCGAAACACCAAATCTGCGATCTTTGATTCATGATATAGAAAAGAGCTTAGTTGCAGTTATTGAAGCTCGACAAATACCAACAGATACAACATTTTCAGTTTCTGGTGATACTTCTGTCGCTGAAACAAGACCTGGAACCACTCCTGTTAAGAAGGAAATAAGTGTTGCAGCTGATGCTAATGAAACTATTTCTCCAGATCAAGCAAAGTTTGTAACTCCATCATCAGCTACAGAAGAAACAGAAACAGTGGAACCTGAGAAGAAAGCCCCCCTCGTTATAGCAACTCCTCCTTCGTCTTCAGCTCCAGTAATTAAAGAGAAAATATTTGATGAACCTGAGGAGATTGAAGAGTCTGCAGCTGCAGAGGAGCCAGTTGTAGAAACTAAACCCGAACCCAAACCAGAATCTAAACCTGCACCAAAACCCAAACCCAGACCCGAGCCAGATGAAGACCCTCCAAAGAAAGTAAAGGTTGATGCAAAACCCAAAACTGATGAAAAAGAAGTTTCTGCTAAGACTGAAAAGATACTTAGGTTGTTCATTTCTTATGCAGGTCAAGCAGATTCAGATGAGAATTGGAAAGCAAGAATATCAGCAATATGCGATATGGATGAAGCATATATTGAACTAGGGGGATTAGCAATGTCTCAGATTTATGCCTACCAAACTCAAACATTAAAGAAGAAAAAAGAATTTGAAAGATTGATTACTTCTTGGATAGAAAACGGTTTACCACGATAATTGCTATGGTAAAGAAGTAATAGATCTATTTCATTTTAATACAAAATTACATGGAATGTTTGTTTTTTTAAATTACTAACTGTTAACAGAAGAAATAAAAATAAAAAGAAAAAGAACGACATACACATGTTGGACCAGTAGTCTAGTATGGATAAGGCGCCGGCCTTCGGAAGCAATGCTGAAGACAGTCGGAGGTCGCAGGTTCAAATCCTGCCTGGTCCGCCATAAAAATCTAAGTGGTATCGATTGAATATTAATCGCATAAAACCAAAAAGATGGAAACTTGTTGTTTACATAATGATTTATTTTCTGATATTAATCCTAAGTAATAACAATACTTCTGCAAATCTTGAAGTTAATGCTGGTGATTGGTTATCCTATGAAGTTGTATCAGCAAGTGATACTGTAAATGACTTCTATGGTGTTTTTCCACCAGGAACCTATTACGGGGCATGGTCAGTTGTAGTAGACGATAATGTTCATTTCAATATCACATCTGTTGAGGATGGAGTAATCAATGGAACACTTTTCTTTGGTAATGAGTTGGAAAATGTAACCTTTAGCAATGTTAGAAACATTGATACCTCATTTGGTTTAGGGTTAGGAATCTATCCGTGGAATGGAGGTTTTCTTGCTAACTCAACCGATTGGGATAATATTATTCAATCAATAGAGGGAACCAATACAACAGTTACACACATAGATAATTACACTTGTACATATGAAGGAGAACAAGAAGCATATTCAGTCGTTCATTTCAATACAACTAATTACTATGGTCAATATTCCAGTTTGTTTTATCATAAGAGCAGTGGCATACTACTCAAAGCATTTTCTTCATTTGGATTATATGAATTAGAAATTTCACTCAGCACATCAAATCTGGTGCTAGAAGTTTATTCAGAATCTGTAACAACTAGTTTGATAGTTACAATCTTTCCCATTTTGACAATTACAGCAATATATATTCTAATGAAAAAGCGAAGTTAATTTTTATCCTCTCTCCTATTACATTTAACACAAAAGTTTTCATTAACTAGCCACAACAAATATTAAACCTAATCCAGTATAATGATTTGAGCAGTATGAGTGAAAGCACACAAAAATGTCCTAGTTGTACTGAATCCGTTCCACTGGAATATTCCGTTTGTCCATTCTGTGGCTTTGGACTTCTAGAATATGAATTAAAGAAATTTGCTTTCAAACCTTCCTTCAAAGAAGTTTTCATTAGATTGTACAATTTCTTCCGCTATCCATTCAAAACAAGTGAAGAATTAGGAGTTGCTACAGAATCAAAAGGAGGAAATCTAATCTTGCTAATATTTTCATTGTTCCTTTCTTTAAGATTCTATTTCGTAATGTTCAAAGCTGGTTTGGATTATACCTTCGTGATAATCTTGGGAAACCCAGAAGGTTTTAATATCCATATCTCTATGAAACTTCTATTGTTTTTTGTTACTTTGTTATTAATGCCACTTGTAATTTGGATTATATACAAACTTCTATTCTCAATAGGAACCTGGTTGATAGCTAAATTCGCAGCTATGCTAGGATCAAATGCTTCCACTAAGCAATTTCGTACTATTATCAGTTATTCTATTGCTCCGGTTGCTGTAGGCGAATTTATAGGAATTCTTCTAACACTAATGGGTCCAAGGGGGAACCTAGGTTCAGCAGATGGGTTATCTTTTCAAGCTTTTGCAACTTTTCTTGACAATTTCTATTCTTCTCCGATAATGTTTGTTTTTAGAATTCTAATGGTGATAATGTGGGTAGCTGTTATCGTATACGCTTCTATTGGTCTAAGAACTGTAGGTAGAATGTCTTGGATTACTGCGGTATTAGCTATTGTTGTACCAATCGGTCTATTTGTTTATTTCTTCTATCTGTTTGGTATGTTTGGAGGATAATTTCCTTCAATTTGTATTTTTCATCATATTTTCAATAGTATATTTAGAAAACTTATATGAAGGATAAGAAGATACTTTTTTGAGGAGAACTGATGGAAGAATCTTCAAAGAAGTTGATGAAAGATTTAGGAGAAAGAAATTTTCTGTCAAAAATATCTCATCTGGTTGATGTTACTACATTAGATTTCAATGATGACGCCTCAACATATGAACTACCTTCTGGTGATTTGTTGGTTCTGAATGTTGATATGTTAGTCTACAAAACAGACGTTCTGCCAGGAATGTCTTCAAGACAGGTTGGAAAGAAAGCTGTTACAATGGCGGTTAGTGATATAATTGCAAAAGGGGTAAAGCCCTTAGGTTGTCTTGTTAGTGTTGGTTTTCCTGCTGAAACAGAAGTCAAAATGGCAAAAGAAGTACTATTCGGGGTAAAAGACCAATGTGATAAATACAATGCTCTTTTTCTTGGTGGTGATCTGAATGAAAGTTCAGACATCATTGTAGATGTAGTTTCTTTCGGCATAAGTAAGGGAAAAAATGTCATTCCCAGAAAAGGTGCTGAAAAAGGAGACTTGATTTACTCCTCTGGATTGTTTGGTTATACATCATTGGGTTTTATAAATTTACTTGAAAATCATTCAATACCAGATGAGATCAAACAAACAGTCTTATCCTCGGTTTATGAACCAAAAGCTATGATAGAATTTCAGAAGTTATTAGCAGAATTTCCAATTAAAATATGCATGGATAGCTCCGATGGACTTCTTGTAACTTTATCAGAGTTATCTAAATTGAATAACCTAGGAATAAATATTACCAACGTTCCTCTTCCTGATGTTATTAATGATTTCGCCATTTCTTCTGAATTAAATCCTTTAGATTTAGCATTTAAAGGTGGAGAGGAATTTGAGTTAATATTTTCAATATCTCCAGATAAAAAAACAGAGTTACTTACAGCTGCAAGGAAATTAGATCTAGATATTTATCAAATTGGGTTTTTTGATGAAAAGCATGATAGCATTGTTGTTGTTGATGAAAAGTATCAGCAATATGATTTACCACAAGATGGCTTTGAACATTTCAAATGAGACAACTAGATACATAAATCCTTAAGAACCGTTCATAAAAATTTATTCTTGATTATTATGTCAAAGATTAAGAGCATAGTAGCCAGAGAAATTATTGATTCAAGGGGTAACCCTACAGTTGAAGTTGATGTACAAACATCTAATGGTTTTGGTCGTGCACTAGTTCCTTCTGGAGCGTCGACAGGAGAACATGAAGCGTTAGAACTTAGAGATAAAGACAGTCGTTTTATTGGAAAGGGTGTCTTGAAAGCTTGTAACAATATCAAAGAGAAAATTGCTCCAAAGTTAATTGGAGAAGATTCTGTTGATCAGAAAGCTATTGATCAAATGATGCTAGATTTAGATGGAACAGAAAATAAGTCCAACCTTGGTGCAAATGCAATGCTTGGGGTATCTCTTGCAGTTTGTAAAGCAGCAGCTGATGGATTAAATCTACCAATTTATGCTTATCTTAATAATGAAGCGACAAACCTTCCCGTTCCTATGTTAAATGTTATTAACGGAGGAGAACATGCTGGAGGGAATTTGAGGATTCAAGAATTTATGCTTATTCCACATGGATTTAATAGGTACAGTGATGCATTAAGAGCTGCATGTGAGGTTTATCAAATCCTCAGAAACAATTTAAAGAAATTTGGTCCTTCTGCTATAAATCTTGGCGATGAAGGTGGTTTTGGAAGTCCTGTAGACACTGCTCCTGAAGCACTTACTATGCTAGTAGAAGCAATTAACGATGCTAATTATGCACCAGGTAAGCAAATCTCTATTGGTTTGGATTCTGCTGCATCTGAATTCTTTGAAAACGATTTCTATGAAGTAGATGGAAGGAAATTAAATGGTGGAGATTTAGTAGATTATTATGTTGATTTGGCTAGAGATTTTCCAATTATCTCCTTTGAAGATCCTTTTGATGAAAATGATTTTACATCTTTTGCAGAACTCCTTTCGAAGCTTCCGAAATTATCAATTGTGGCTGATGATTTAACAGTTACAAATCCCAAGCGTATTCAAATGGCAATTGATCAAAAAGCAGCAAATTACTTATTGTTAAAGGTAAATCAAATTGGTACTCTAACTGAATCCTATCAAGCAGCTGAACTAGCAAGAAGTGATGGATGGGGAATAAATATCTCACATAGATCTGGTGAAACAGAAGATACTTTCATTGCAGATTTAGCAGTAGCAATGAGTGCTGAAAGAATAAAGACTGGTGCTCCAGCAAGAGGAGAACGCACAGCAAAGTATAATCAGTTTTTAAGAATTGAAGAGCAATTAGGAAGCAAAGCGAAATATCTAGGAACAAAATAGATTTTTTTATTTTCTTCATTTTTCTTATTTTATTTGGGTTAACTTTTTCAATATGAATAATGAAAGATGCATGGAATCAAATGGAAACCCATTATGATCAATTGCTAGAAAATTATAACGAAATTCGCATGCTTAACTCAATTAGTGGAGTTCTTTATTGGGATCTCAATACGTACATGCCTCCAGCTGCTGTTGGACATAGAGCAAAGCAATTTCAATATATCAGTCAAAAAGTACACAGTTTGAATACTTCTCCTGAAAGAAGTAAACTATTAGATTTATGTGAAAAAGATGAATCTCTAGATAATCTTCAGAAAAGGAATGTAGAGTTATTGAGAAGGTCATATGATATTAATACAGTATTTCCACCTGAATTAGTTGGAAAACTAGCAGCTCAATCTAATAAGACTTTAGAAGTTTGGAAGAAAGCAAAAGCAAAAGCTGATTTTCAAATGGTTTTACCCGATTTAGAAAAATTATTTCCTCTCCAATTGGAAGCAGCAGAATTATTGGCTAAATCGAAAAACATGAATGATCCATTCAATGCTTTGATTGATGTAAGAGACAAGGGATTTAGTGTAAGCTTACTGACTAAGTATTTCGATGAGGTAAAATCATTCCTTGTACCATTTATTAAGAAATGCAGAGAATCAGACACAAAACCAGATAGATCCTTTCTTTCAAGAACTGTTCCACGATCAACTCAAGTTGGGATGGTGGAAAATCTAGCTAAATTCCTGGAATATGATTTTCACTCAGACAATGCTGTTGGAAATATAGATGAAGTGGAACATCCTTTAACTATAGGTTGCGGTTTTAAAGACATTAGAGTCACTGTAAAATATCATGAAGAGAATGTGCTGGCAGCTTTTCTTGCTGGAGCACATGAGTGTGGTCATGCAATTGACAGTTTACAAGGAAAAGACGAATGGTACAATCAACCAATTTATGGTATGTCATCACCAAGTTTTGGTGAATCACAGTCTAGATTCTTTGAAAACATTATTGCAAGTTCAAAAGAATTTTGGACTTATTATTACCCTAGATTTCAGAAAGACACTAATGGAAAATTTAACGATGTATCTATTGAGGACTTCTTCTTCGCGTTGAATGCTGTAAATCCAGGTTTCATCAGAATTCAAGCTGATGAAGTAACCTATATCTTGCACATCATAATCCGTTTTGAGATAGAAAGAGATTGGTTTGCTGGAAAGATAGATGTAAAAGATTTACCACAAGTATGGAATGAGAAATACAAACAATATCTGGGAGTAGATGTTCCAAATGACACACTCGGAGTGATGCAAGATCTGCATTGGTACAGCCAATATTATGGCTACTTCTTTGGATATGCAATGGGTGATTTGATTTCATCTCAAATTACTACTAAAATGTCTAAAGACTTTCCTGAATGGAGAACAAAATTACAAAATGGTAAATTCACCCAAATTCGTGAATGGCTTGAAGTTAATGTACATCAGAAAGGGGGTACGCTCGATTGTCTTGATATGGTAAGAAGTATCACAGGAGAAGATCTTACACCTAAATATCATATAGAATATCTTAAAGAAAAATTCTCCCCACTTTATGGGCTCTAAAACAAGAATAGAAGAAACTAGAGCTTCAAATCCTGTAAATCTATTTTTACAGGTTCGTTTTCTAGTTTTACTCCATCTGATAGAAAGAGGTCTTCAACATAATATACTGTTCCATAAATCATAGTATTTGGACCGAGCTTTATTACCCGACCTTTAACATCTCTTTCAACTGCAATATCTTGAACATCAATCTCATTTTGTGCAACTACATTGCCATACACATGAACTAATTTCTTTTGTTTTCTAAAGAACCATGATTCAAAAACAGTTCTTCTTCCTTCCACAACTAGATTTTCACAAACAATATCTTTCTCAATATTTGATTTTCCACCAATTTTAATTGTATCTTGCGATAAAATACTTCCATAGATGTGGGAAGAACCTTTTATTGAAACACCTTGTTTTGCTTGAGTATTTCCCTCGGTTTTATAAGAACCTGAAGCAGATAATGATCCTTGAATAACCAGCTCATTGCCGATTTTAGCAGATCCGCTGAATGAAGCATTTTTGTCTCCATGAACAAAACCTTCGCTTTTGAAAGAACCTGAACACTTTATCTCACCATGTGCAATTATACTTCCTTGTGATTTTACAGATCCTGAACATTTCAAATCATTACATTCGATATCTCCATCAATAATTCCTGATCCTGAAATTCTGATATTTCTCATGACTTTCCCTCCTGTTATCTTTGCAGAACCTGCTACTGTTACTGTGTCTTTAGTGAGAGATTGTGCACCTGAAACTTTAATCTGTGGTGCATCTTTGAGAAGTTCTAGATCCTCTCTAACTCCCTCCAACTTCATAGTGTACCTTTCTTTGAGTTCTCGATAACTTTCTTTGTCAATTTCCCCGTTATCAAATCTTTGTTCTAGAAGCTCAAGTAATTCTTTGTACATCTGTATTTCATTTTTACTCACTTATTTCACCTTAATCAATACTAAACATCAATTTATTTAATGTTTGTTTAAATCAACAAGGACATGCCTCTAATTAGTTAGTTTGAAGCTTTAGCTGAATGGTTTAATATATCTTATAAGATTCCATAGAAGATATTTATAACTTATTAAATCCACATCATTGGAGTTTAACCGACAATGATTTAAAGAAGTAAGACCTTTTTGAAATTGCTCATGCCTCCCAAAGATGACGAATCTCCAGTGGTTGATGTAATTTATTCAATTTTCAGAGATGGTACTAGAAGAAAAATCTTATCTCTTCTTAGCAATATGAAATTAACAGCTGATGAACTTACAAATGAGTTGAAAATTTCAAGACCTGCTGTAGAAAAACATCTAAAACAAATGTTAGATATTGGATTAATTGAGCGTAGAGCAGATACGTATCCTACACTAAAATACATATACACAATTCCTTCCCCAGGTATTGATTTACTATCAAACGTTCAAGATTCTATTGATCAATTCATTACTTCTTTAAGAGAGGACTATACAAGAAGATTAGAAAACGAAGAGCAGATGTATCTCTTAGGGATGTCTTCAAAGGAAAGATATGAAGCTATTAAAGAATCTTATAACTCTATTCTCGAGAAACTAAAATAATAGTTGCAAAATTTGGAAAGAAAGAAAATGTTGACCAAAAAACGGAAAATTTTGTCTAAAAAGGAAAAAAAACAATTTCTTGACAATTTATCAAAAGAGTATGGAGAAATAATTTCTTCCTATATTGAATTATCTACGATGCTGGAAGAAGTAACAACCGATGAAGGAACACTCTTTACAAAAAATGGGAAAATCTGGTTCTTTCATCTTGAAGATCGTTTATTACCTTCAATCTATTTTCTGCGAGAAACAAATTTCGAACTCCCTGAAATTGTAGTGGATATAGGAGCTATTAGATTCATTACAAATGGTGCAGATGTTATGTCACCTGGTGTAGTCCTCTTCAATAAAGAAATACGCAAGGGAACCCTTGTTGTAATAAGAGAAGAAAAAGCAAATTCAATTATTGGTATAGGCTATTCACTAATCAATTCTGAAGATTTTGACAAATCTCAAAAAGGGAAGGTTGTTAAGCTTATTCATCATCTCAAAGATAAGGTTTGGAGTTTCCAACTGTAGTTTTATCTTAACCTAATTGTAGTACCGTTTGGAGGGGAAAGACTTTCTCTTTTTGTAGTTTTGTAAACCCATGATGCAAACTTGTTGGTTTTAGATTCCTCTCCATGAATAACCACAACTCTCTCTGGTTTTGGTGTTACTTTGAGAATATAGTTTTCTAGTTCTCTTCTATCACTATGTCCTGTAAAACCAGTTATACTATGAACACCCATTTCAATGTGATACATCACAGTTTTTCGATCTTCAACCATCTGAATTTCTGTAATTCCTTTTTGAATCTTACTCCCTAGAGTACCTTTGCCTTGATAACTGACGAAAATTAGTGCATTATTCGGATCACTACATAATTCCTTGAAATACAAAACACTGGGGCCACCGTTGAGCATTCCACTGGTTGCAACAATAATTGCAGGATCTCCTTGAAGTATCAATTCCCTTTCTTCACTAGAAGCAACTTGCTTTATCTGTTCTGCAAGAAATGGATTTTGACCTACATGAAAAATCCTTTCTCGAAGATTCTTTGATAGGAACTCAGGATGTGCAGTTGTAATTGCAGATGCTTCTCTAATCATCCCATCTGTATAGACTGGGATATTTGGAAGCTCACCATTTCTCATTAGAGTCTCTATAACAACTAGAACTTCTTGAGCTCTTCCAACTGCTAATACGGGTATGAGAACTTTTCCTCCTTTCTTAATCGTGTCGTAGATAATATTTCTTAGCAGTTTTTCACACTCTTGCCTTGGGGGAAGAATATCTTGAGGTTTCCCATATGTAGATTCTATAAATAAGGTTTCAAGTCTGGGGAATCTTATGTTTGCTGGATCTAATAGATTTGATTTAGCAAATTTAATATCTTGAGCAAATGCGAGATTGTAAATCCCCTCACCTATATGTAGATGTGGAATTGCGCTTCCAACAATATGCCCAGCATTGTGAAAAGTTAATCGAATGTCTGGTGAAATATCTGTTACTTCACCATAATCTAGAACTACCGTATGTAGAACTGTTTCCCTGATATCCTTTTGTTCATATGGCAACATCTTTCCTTCTTTCTTTGCAACATCTAAGTAATCAATCTGTAACATTGTCATTAAATCACGTGTTGGGCGTGTTGCATAAATGGCACCTTTGTAACCATATTTGAAAAGATAGGGAACAAATCCTGAATGGTCAAGATGTGCGTGCGATATTACTACAGCTTCTAACTGATCAATATCGAATTCAGGTAAATCAAAACGTGGAAAAGTGTTATTTGGGGTATTACTTCCTACATTTATCCCACAGTCAATTAGTACTCTACTTTCACCTGTTTGTATCATAGCACAGCTTCTTCCAACTTCTGCAAAACCACCTAGTGCTGTTACTCGAATGGTATCATCTCTATATATAACAGGCCTATGGATTCTCTTTCCAATAGTTCGAAGAATTTCTTGTCTTCTTTTAGAATGTTCTTGATACAGGTGTCTTATTGTTTTTATCACTCTGGATTCAATAGGTGGGGTTCGCATAACCCTTGGACGCCATAAAGTTTTGGAAATTATTGTTCTTAACATTTCTCCAGCTTTACCGATAATGACTCCAGGTTTTAGTGCTTCTATAATAACTTCACCGACAAGCTCATCAAAATCGATTGAAGTAATCTCACCTTCTTCACCAACCAACTCATTAATCGTGTATATTGTCTCATCCTTTGGTAATCTAACCTCAGGATCTGAACGAATTACTATTCGTTTTCGTAGTTTCTTTGCAAGTTCCTTAATAATTGTCTCATCATCCACTAACACCTTAGGATTACGAGAGTAAACTGCAACTTCTGGACCTTCAAATTCTATTCGAGAAATTTCAGAATTTTTAGGTAATTCTTCATGTATCTCTCGAGATGTTTCTTCTAATACTTCTTTATAACTCAAGATGTCCAACTCTTCGTAGTTTATCTAAATACAGCTTCGTAGAATAAGTTCTTATTTAACGAAATAAATGTAGTTAAAACTAATTTAACTCCTCAAACAGAGTTTAAATACTTTTTGATTCTTCTTGTTACTGTCTGGGATTGCTGATTATAGCATTTTCAAGATTTGAGAGAGATTTTGATTTGATTCTATTTAATTTCCTTCTCTCAAATACCAACCTCTATCAAATGGCTTATTTTTATAACCTCTAATAACAACAGTATTTGATTTTGAAGTAAGTATTTTTACTGAATCTAAAACTGCTTTTCCAATTCCATAATGTAATCCTTTCTTTCCATAAATGAGTAGAAGATCTCCCTTTTGAAAATCAGCATCGATCTTTTCAATATTTTCGATAAAAATGGGTTTTCCAAAAAGAAACTGATCTGTTTTGATATGAATTACGTTGTTTATGAATGAAGATAATAAACTGGCACCTTCAATTTCTAACTGAAATTCAGAATTCCATATGCTTCCAAAAGGAATTCCTGCAGAATACACATTCTGAGAAATTCTCTCAAGAATGTGTGTGTCTTTTTGGGGAACTGCAAACACTTCCTTAATTTTACCTTCTTTCAACCAGAATTGATATTTATCTAAAGCATCTAGTACTGATTCACCGAAGGATTCGCATAATGAAGATAAAATTATTTTCTCCTCTCCTTCACTTACACATCGAAATATAGGATGATTCTCTGTCATTATATTTTCACCATTTTAGCGATGAAGAATCCTTCACCGTTTGTTTTGTGTGGGTACAGTCTTTTTGCTAGATTTACTTCAGGATGAAACTTGTGATCCTTAAACTGAGATAAAGCAGGTTCTCCTGGTATGTTTAATTTGACTAAACTCAAATCGAATTTCTTAAGAATCTCTGATATCACCAATTCATTTTCTTCAGGTTCTAATGAGCATGTACAGTAAACTATTTCTCCTTCTTTTTTCAGAGATTTAACTGATTCCTCTAGAAGTGTAACCTGATAATCATGATACTCTTTGATATCTTGCAAAATTTTCGAACTCTTTCTAGTAGGATCTGAAGCAATTATTCCTGATCCAGAACAAGGTGCATCTAATAATATCTTATCAAATTCGATATCTAAAGAAGTAGCATTCCTTGTGTCCATTCGAAGAGTTGTTACATTTTTTACTCCCATTCGAGCTAGGTTTGACTTCAAACTCCTACAGCGATTTGCACTTATTTCTAGAGCAATGATATTTCCCTTGTTCTTCATCAATTGAGCTAAATGAGTGGTTTTCCCTCCAGGAGCTGCAGCAAAGTCACCAACTACTTCTCCTTCCTTTGGTTCTAGAACCTTAGAAGGATACATCGAGTTCTTACCTTGAAGCATATAATAGCCATTCAAATATTCAGGTGTTGCTCCAATAGGAATAGGGGAATTAATTATTTCCTTTCCTTCTTCGATGTCTGGTATATCTTTTAATTCTACTTTTTTTTCTGTTAGCAACTTTGTTATTTCAGAATAAGACGATCTTAATGAATTTAATCTAATTACCTTAGGAAGTTTTGTTTCATAAAAATGAAGTATTTTCGAAGTTTCTTCCTCTCCAAGTATCTCCATATATCTTTCTATCATATAAGGAAGATACCCGAATTTTCTTCCAAAACTATAAACACTAGCTCTGGAATCGATTGAATTCATTCTAAACTGTAATAGTTGCTAGTAATAATAATTATTGCGTTAGATTTGTATTTTTGACATTACAAAAAATAAATATAAGTTAGCTAAATAACGATAATTATCATGATTATACCTATATTATGGAGTTTACTCGCTGCTTTTGGATTGTTCCTTATGTTTTATTTCATAGGATTATATCAAAGAAGTTTCAATACTGTTGATATTGCATATGGAGCGGGTTTTATTTTAATCGCTATTGTCTCATGGATATCAAGTGGAAGTGATTTTCTCATAGGAAGAAAAATCTTAGTTACAGGATTGGTAATACTATGGGGCGTTCGAATAGCTGTGTTTTTAACTTTGAGGAAATTCGGAAAAGATGAAGATACAGGTGAAGATAGACGATTTAAAACATTTCGTGATCAATGGGGTAAAACTCTTTGGTGGAAAGGTTTTCTTCAGGTTTATTTATCACAAGTTTTTCTAGTAATTATTATTGGATTACCAATGCTTGTTGTAACAGCAAACACATCTATTGATAGACCTTTCTGGGTACTTGATTATGTTGGAATAGGTATTTGGGTATTGGGATTCTTATTTGAGTTTACTGCAGATCTTCAAATGCATTTGTTCAAGAAAAAACCAGAAAATAAGGGAAAAATAATGACAAAAGGTCTTTGGAAATTCTCACGACACCCCAACTATTTCGGAGAGATAACTATGTGGTTTGGATTATTTTTCATAGCTCTTTATGAACTTAAAGCTTGGAATTTCGCTTCCATTATCAGCCCTATTGTTATCGCATTACTACTGATTTATGTAACAGGATTACCCTTAGCAGAAAAAAGATTTGAAAAAAATGCAGAATATCAAGATTACAAACAAAAAACGAACGCACTGATTCCATGGTTTCCGAAGAAAAAATAAAATCATCTCTATCTTTCATTTCCTTTTTCGTTTTATTTCTTATTTTTTAGGAATTATATGGGGAGAAAAGGAAGAATTCCTTTAATATAAGCTATATCTGATTCTGATAGAAATGACTGACGTTATTAATGAATTCAAGCACATTGAGATGCCTCAGATGCTCTCTTTAGGGTCAAACATGTTTCAAAGTCTACCAGAAATTATAGATAAACTATCAATAGGTAAAAGTTGTCTCCTTATTACAGATAATTTCTTGATCAACAGATATGCCAAGGATATAGAACAGATTTTGTTAGATACTGGAGGTATCGAAATCCATCTGTCTGCTATTGAAGATAGTACATTAGCAGAAGTAGATAAACAACTAAATCTCCTTAAAGAAATAAAATCAGAATTTGTAATTGGATTAGGAGGGGGAAGACCAATTGATGTTGCTAAACTAACATCATATAAAGCAAATCAAAGGTTTATTTCAGTCCCCACTATTGCCAGTCATGATGGAATTGCTAGCTCAAGAGCTTCTTTGAGAGGAATAGATGAGAGACACTCTATCCAAGCAAGACCACCTATAGCTGTTGTTGCTGATACAACAATTTTAGATAAATCCCCATACAAATTCACATGTGCTGGATGTGGAGATATATTAGCTAAAAAAACCTCGATTAAAGATTGGTTGCTTGCACATCGATTAAAAAACGAAATGATTTCACCCACTTCAATAGCTCTAGCAAATATGACTGTAGATCTAGTTTCGCAGAATGCTGATTTAATAAAAAACAAATCTGAAGGGTATAGTAGGATTGTTATGAATTCATTAATTGCTAGTTCTTTAGCAATGTGTGTAGCTGGTTCATCTCGCCCAGGAAGTGGTTCAGAACATATGTTTAGCCATGCATTAGACACCATCTCGGAGAAACCAGCTTTACATGGGGAGCAGTGTGCAATAGGCTCAATTATGATGGCTTTTCTGCATGATCTTGATTGGGAGAGAATCAAATTAGTAATGGAAGAAATTGGCCTATCCACTAAAGCTAAAGATTTAGGAATAAAAGATGAAGATATAATAAAAGCCTTAGAAACTGCTCATACAATTAGACCAGAAAGATACACTATTTTAGGAAAAGACGGTTTGAGTTCTGAAGCAGCGATTAGAGTAGCAACAAAAACAGGTGTAATTAATTAAGACACTATTACCAAAATTAAAAAAGGCAAATTATTAGATTTTCAAGAAATGGTTATAACTCTACTAGAAAAAAGCATTGCTTCTGTTGGGTATAAGTTTACACACTTAGGAGGAACCAAAATCTGTAAAAAATGCCCATTAAACAAAGTGTGTGTTGATTCTTTGGAGAAAAATAAATCCTATATTATAACAGAAGTAAGAGAGAATGAACATACATGCTTAATTGAAAATCAAGTGATGGTTGTTTGTGAGGTTGAAGAAACAAGTAGTGTTATTACTGTTGAAGATCAAAAATTCCTTGAAAATATCATTTTAAATCGGTCTCCACTAGAATGCAATGAAATTCTTTGCGAAAATTATGAGTATTGTTTGAATCCAAGTTATCAGCAAAAAACCAAAATTAAGATACTTAAAACAATCAAAAAGATAGATTGTCCCCTTAATTACCATCTAGTACTTGCAGAAGTAAAAAAAGTTGAGAAATGATATGAAGTAGAAAAGAATCATTTCTTTTCAATTTCATAATGTTCAATAAAAGTTACTGTTTTGTATTTATCAGTAATCTCTCCCAAATCTCTTGTAACGCCATTTCTTATAAACTGGATGTATTCCATAAATCTTGTATTTTTTGGAAGCTCTACTGATATTGCCTTATCTTTTAGTTCTATCTTAGTATTGGAAAAATCTACACCTGGTAGTCGCTTTTCTAATAAACAAACAAACTGTTCTTTTATATCGGTGATTTTCTTCACAATCTCGACATTATATTTCAGATCATGTCCAGCAAGATCATGATTAAAATCAACCTTGACTCTGCTACTTGAAACTTTAAGAATTCTACCCTCTTGTCCCCCTATTTCAACCTTCATGTCTTCTTTTGGTTTTATCTGATGTCTTTGAAATTCTCTTCTCTGTATTAGTCTTATTTTCGATCGATCTCTTAAACCAAATCCTTTCTTGGCTTCAACCTCAATAGTTTTTTTCTCCCCTTCTTTCATACCTATAATTTCTTCTTCCAATCCTTCTGGTAGCCATTTTTTCCCAATAATTAAGGTAAATGGTCGATAAATGACTTTTTCGTCAAAGATATCTTCTTTTTTAGCAATATCCTCAAATGTTGTGTCAAATACTTTGCCGTCTTCAATTTTTCTTACTGTATAGTTTAGATTTACCATATCACCTGATCTCAGATTAGACATCGAATCACCCTAGTATTTTAATCGTCAAATAGAGAGTTATAGATTATCGTATTTAAAATTCTGCTTTTTTACTAGTTTCTTTCAGAGAGTCTATTTAACAATAATTTAAACTTAGATTTACTAATCCCTGAATCCATTTCTTTAGCGAATTCTTTCAATACAATACACTCTCTTTCCGCAATTTCCTTTGTTAATGGAAAATGCATCAGCGATGGAAGTTTCAAGAGTTTATCATCAAAGTGCTTTCTGGCTTCTTCTAGATTTAACCCCTTTTCTGTACTGTAGCTAATTGTTCTATAAATGCCAATAACACCTAATGCATCTAGAGCATCAGCATCTTTCAGTATCTTCCCTTCCTTTGTTATTGCTTCAATTCCTTTGCTGAATCTATGAGATTCTATTGCTGAACAAACATCGAAAACAAGATTTTCTTTTGTAATAGATTTCAGAAATTCCATAGCTTTCTCTGAACTTACTTCAGCATGACATCTTCCAGTCAATTCTTCAACTGGCCTTCCTACATCATGAAACAACGCTGCAATAAGAATAACATCCACTGCAGCTTCAAGCTGAAGTGCAAGCTCTAAACACAAGTTGGCTACTCTAATAGTGTGTTCTAACGAATGAGAGGCTTTACTTTCATAGATGAGAAATTGTTGTCTCACAAACTCGTACACTTCAATAAGAAAACTATCAAACTCATCAACATTCTCAAAATATTTCAAACTCTTTTCTACTTCTTTCATCTATCTTCCCATTTCATTTATGTTGTATATGTTTCCTGTTACTTTGAAATCCTCTTCAACACATACTATAGCAAAGTTCCCTCTTGTGATTGGACCAGGATTTACAATGGTACAACCATTTAATGAATCAATAGCTGGAGAATCATGTATGTGACCAGAAATAGATAGAAATATGTTAGGATACTTCTCAATTGTATACGCTAGTTCTTTTGAACCTGCATGTCTATCGAAAGAAACTTTATCTGCTGCTGTTCCATACGGAGGTGCATGTGTTAGCAAACATACTTTTTCCTTTGCTCTACTTAATTTCCTTAAAATCCTTTGGTTAATAAGAGGGTCTTGTCTTCCAAATCCTATTGCTGTGAAAGAATCTATCTTGTGTGGTCTGGATTCAATATGTTTTGCTGTTGTTTCTAATTCGTTTAATTTGAAATATGGATCACAATTGCCAGCTATAAATATTGTCTCATTAAAATTTGGTGTAATTACATTTAGCATTTTATTTAAGTCATCAATGGTACCAAAATTAGTGATATCCCCCGCTACTATACAAATGGTTGGAGGAACTTCGAAATCTAGAACAACTTTTATGATATTTTGAAGAGTAACCTCTTGATTATGAATGTCTGATAGTACTAGGAATTTTATTGGCATTACTCTTAGCTCCATCTTATGCGTAGTTCTAAGAATGTAAAAATACCTGTATACTGAAAATTCTCTGTTAGTGTATCAAATTTCCATAATTCAAACACAATTTTCAAATCACTTTCCCACTCTATTACTATGTCAATAAATCCATTAAGATAGAGTTCAATGCTTGTTGGATCCCATATATATTCACCATCTAATGTTCCTGATTCTTTTTTCTCTGCATTAGATGCAGGTGATAAGATTTTTTCGAAAGTATTATTCTGATACATGATATAGCAGAAATTAGTTGAAAGTGGAGTAACTGTACTGATATTCTGTGATAGTTTTGTCGCCTTAACCTGAAGTTGATAGTATGTCACTTTATTCTCGAAGTTCTTCACCACAAAATAAATCGATATATTATGTACTCTGTAAATGAAGAAAGGATAAGCTTCTGCTTCGTATTCTTCTTCTATGGGATCATAGGTTAACAACATCAATTCAGAAAAACCATTTTTACTTGTTGGAAAGAATGTTACTGAGAAAATAGCTATAACGGAACCAATTACTATACAGGTAATTACAAGCCCGTATAATCTATTTTTGTTTAATTTGGAAAGAAACAGCTGCTTCTTCCCTTTGCTTATTGGTTTCTTCTTAGCTTCTTTCATTTCTATTCCTCAAGTTTCCCTTCATTCTCGTATTTAATTTCTAATTTTCCATATTCTTCAAGTTGCTTTGTTTTAAACCATGGTTGGATTTTTTTAATAAAGACGAAAACAAAAAGAATTGTGAAAATGGCAGCTAGAACTCCTACTATAGAGTAAAGAATTCTGAAATTCTGCTTCTTCTGACTCATTCTTTGATCCATTTCAAGTAGAACACTATCGAGTTCTTCAATAGCATCATTTGCTGTTTGATATGCTTGTGAAAAATTCCCAAGACCAAATTGACTTTTTGCTACTTTGATTTGAATTCGTGCATTATCTGTTTCCTGAACTAAATCTATTAATGGAATATTCTTTTCGAACGCATCTTCTAGCAATTTGAGCACATCTATAAGTTTGTCTTCAGCCTGCTGTATGATACTCAGAGCTTCACCTTCCGATTGAGCATGAGTAGGAGAACTTTGAATAAGAAGTAGTAAGAAAAGCATTGCAATTCCAATAATTTTGTTACTTCTGAGGAATGCTCTCATTTACTTCACTTCTTTCTTTTGAACAATTTGATTTTAGGAATTCTGAATTTTATTTTCTCTCCACCAATTAGAATCCTCAATGTAGCTGATAAGATAAGAGCAACAAATGTTATTGCACCAATAGATACTGTAAACGGCATTGAATCTATAATCCAAACTTGATTCAGTAACAAACCAGTAAATATGGATATTCCAATATTAATTCCTATGGCTAGAAGAATTCTCTCAAACTGATCAATAGTTTCAGCAATTCTAGGAAATATTAGATTAGTAATTGTCCACCCAGGAATGAATACACCAAATAAAACACCAAATATGATTCTTAGAAATAATACTGGAGAATCCGTTCCAATGAAAATTATAATTGGAAAGAAGATACAAGTTAAAATGAAAATAATCCAAAATTCTAGAGAATAATAATGAATTTTCAAGAAATAACCATAAACAGTAGACGGTAAGGCTCTGTCTATTTTAGCTGGTCCTAATCGGATGCTTTTTTCTTGTTCAAGAGTTTTGATGATTTGAAAGACTTCTTCCTCTTCTTTACCTGTGGTTTCAACAGTTTTCTGTACAAGTTCCCTAACTGTTTTAGGCTTCTCTTCTGTTAGGATTTTCTTGATAATCTTTCTAACATCTGGTGCAATGGTTCTTGTCATATCTTCAAACATTACTTACATAGCAATAATAAAATGTTTTTGATAAAAAGAAGATAAAAATTGACTAAGTCAATTCATCAATGGTTTTCTTCAATTCTTCAACTTTATCAGTTTTTTCCCATGTAAATTCGGGAAGTTCTCTTCCAAAATGACCATAACAAGAGGTTTTCTTATAGATGGGTTTTTTCAAATCTAAGTAATTAATTATTGATCCAGGTCTGAAATCAAAAACTTTCATCACAGCAGTTCTTAGTTTTTCAATATCCACTTTTTCTGTATCAAAACACTCAATATTTACAGCAAGGGGATTTGGTTCTCCTATTGCATATGAAACCTGTATCTCACATTTATCTGCAAGTTCAGCAGCTACAACGTTTTTTGCAGCATATCTGGCAGCATAGGAAGCCGATCTATCTACCTTGGAAGGATCTTTGCCTGAGAATGCTCCTCCTCCGTGTGAATCAACGCCACCATAAGTATCTACAATGATTTTTCTTCCTGTAAGACCAGCATCTCCATGAGGTCCTCCAGTTACAAATCGACCTGTTCTGTTTATGATTATTTTAGTTTTATCATCAATGAATTCAGGTGGGAGAACAGTGTCAAGCACCTCTTCTTTAATTCCTTTTACGATTGTTTCGTAGGAAACATCTTCAGTATGTTGTGCAGCAATAACTACAGCTTCTATTCGAAAAGGTTTGTCGTCTTCATATTCAACAGCAACCAGAGAT
The DNA here is from genome assembly GCA_016839875.1 of Candidatus Heimdallarchaeota archaeon. Next base: position 16,424 of record JAEOTK010000002.1, on the reverse strand, counting down.
TTTCCATCTGGTCTAAGAAAAGGCAAAATTCCTTTTTTACGAACTTCAGTTAATTTCATTGTTAATTTATGAGCTAATACAATAGGCATTGGCATAAATTCTGAGGATTCATTTGTTGCAAAACCGTACATAATTCCTTGATCTCCAGCTCCTTGTTCTTCCAGTTCTCCTCGTTTTACTCCTTGAGCGATATCTGGTGATTGGGAGTGAATAGTATTTATTACTGCACATCCTCTGTAATCAAAACCTATCTTTGAATCGTCATAACCAATTTCCTTTATTGTATTCCGAACAATGTCATCATAGTCTAGATTGATCAGTTTGGTGGTCGTTATCTCTCCTCCAACCAGAACAAGACCTGTTGTTACGAAGCATTCACATGCAACATGAGCATCTGGATCTTTCTCAATAATAGCATCTAGAATGGCATCAGAAATTTGATCACAAATTTTATCAGGATGACCTTCAGTAACTGATTCAGATGCAATAATTTTCCGTGAAACCAACTTTTAACCTCTCCAATAAATAATCTTTTCACAAATAGTCGCAATAAAGATTATAAAATTATTACTATTCCAATGTTTTCAGAAAAATATTCGAGCAAACTCTGTTTTTGATTTTATTCTTTAATAACAGAGTTTGATTTGATTTCATTTACCCATTCCAAAATCGTTTCTTTTGAAGGGATATCTTCTGGTTTATTACTTTTGGCAGCGAAGACAAGCTTAGTTGAAAGTCTTTCAATTTCATGTAACAACATCGGTGTGTGTCCTTGTTCAAGAAGTCCATCTCTTATTTCTATAAGTTGATTAGATATTTTCAGAAATTCTTTTGAGATGTCAGGACTTTCTTCAATTAACTGGTAAATGTGTGAAAAAGCATCTTCTACAGATTGGACTTTTGGATGAAAAGTTGAACTAAGGTGGTCTGAAATTTGCTTCAAAATCTGTCTCTCAACATCTTCCTTTCTAGTTTCTGCTTCTCTATATTTTTTCTCAAAAATGACACTTGATAAATGTTTAACTGTCGTTTCTACTGTTTCTTGAGCCTGTAATTCTGGTATCAAGTGGATTAATTGTGTTTTAACCAATACTCTTCTTTCGTTCTTCAAAAGATAGTTATATTCATCTTTTGTTAGAATTTCTGAAGCTACAAGCTTCTTAACAGCTTCTCTGAACATCTCTCTATTTCCTCTGCCCTTCCAAAAAGAACCATCTAAATTATCTTTTAGTTTTTCAGTGATTTCATCTAGAGTGGATGTTTTTGTAGTTTCCATATTAAAGATTCATAATTTCCAAGTTAATAAGAATTTCTTAATATGAAAACTGAAAAGCCATAACATAGAACACATATCATTTTGCTTAGGCATAAATAATTATATAGCATTAAGAATAGTTTTATTGAAAATGACTGAAACAGTTGGAGTTCTTTTTTGCGGTGGTGAAGGTACTAGAATGCGTCCATTAACCTATTATATGCAAAAAGTAATGATGCCCATTGGAACTGACCAGCTTCCAATTTTAGAATATGTTATTAAACATTTTAAGAAACATGGAATAGATAATTTGGTTTTATTAGTCAACTACAAGAAAGAGCAAATTAAAGGATACTTTGGTGGTGGAGAAAGATGGGGGATGAAACTCACATATGTCCCCGACAAGGTCGGCCCAGCGGGTACTGGGACTGCACTCTTGAATGCTAAAGAACATCTGGCTGGAAAACGAATGATTATTTTTTATTCAGATATTATTACAAATGTAGATTTCTCTGATATGATCAAATACCATTTAGACCATAAGAAGTGGGCGACGATTTTAACAACAAAAGGATGGAAAATTAGAGTTGGAACTGCAGAAGTAGGTGAAAAAAACCTAGTAAAGAAATTTGTAGAAAAACCAACTTTACCTCTCCATGTTAATACTGGAATTAGCATTCTAGAACCTATTGTATTTGACTATCTGAAGAAATTTGATCCAAGTAAGGGTATAGATTTATCCAGAGACATATTCCCAGAATTTGTTGAGAAAGAAGAAATGATGGCTTATACTCCTGAAGATTGTTATTGGGAGGATATTGGATCTATTGAAAGATATGAAAAAATCGATAATGAAAAAATCACAGAACTCATGAAGAAATAATCTGAAATTTTATGTAAGGAAACTTTATTATCTATTATTTGAGAAGTGAGACTGATGAAACATAGATTAATGGATTTACTAGCATGTCCCTTAGACAAAAAATGGCCTTTGAAATTAGAAATCATTGAGGAGAAAAAGGAAATCGAAGAAATTTTATTACCAGTAGAAAATCCACAAACTAAGGTTATTTGCAACTATTATTGTAATTTCAAAAACGCACTTCTTGTTAAAATAAGCAAAGATGGTTCTGAGGAAATTAAAGCGAGTGATGAAATTGCAAAATCTGTAACTCTTGATGATTGCAAAGAATGCTTCCAAATAGAAATACAAAAAGGAACTTTACACTGCCCAAATAGTGAAAAGTCTCATTCTTATAATATAAAAGAAGGCATTCCCATCATGCTTACTCCTGAGCAAATCAAAGAAATCTATGGTTAATTCAATTGGAAAATAGAATCTGATTAGTTTTCTGAATTCTGTATTTTTTCTTCTTTCTTCTCGCTTCTTTTTTTGCGTTTATAGATTCTCCAAACAAAATATCCTATTTCCAATCCTATTCCTGCACACAGAAGCACGTTAATTATTATTATTTTATTTCTGAAATCTTCAAAATCAAACAAAAACTGTTGAATAGACAAAAATACAGCATAAACTATCAAAGTTAGAAGTATCATAAGAAGCTGGACAATGGTAGCTTGATCCAGTAATTGAAAATGTTTCTTTTCTTTTGTTTTGGTATCCTTTGACATATATACATTATCTCCTATCTGTAATCTCTTTGAAACAACTCTTCTATATAATCATCGTTTAATATAATAATAGTTGGACGACCATGAGGGCAGGTAAAGGGATCTTTAAGAGCTAAGAGATCTTTCAATAATTCCTCTGCTTGTTCCTTTGTTATCTTATCACCAGCTTTTATTGACCTTCTACAGGCAAATATTGATATTATGTCTTTAATGAAATTCAAATCTTCAATTTCTAGTTTTTCCTTTATCTCTGAAACATTTTCTTTGAAGATATCGATTATATCTCTTGCTAATTTATATTCGATTGTAACTCCCATGATTGATGGTATTGATCTTATTACAATCTCGTTTTTCCCAAAAACTTCAATTTCAAACCCATATGATTTCAAGATTTCTTTAAGTTCCTCTATTAGCTCAAACTCTGAAGGTTTAAGAGAAATAGATATCGGTCCAAGCAGTTGCTGAATGTTAACTTTCTTTCGTTTCAGCTGTTCAACATATTTAACATAGTTTATCTTTTCATGAGCTGCATGTTGGTCACATAGAAATAACCCTTCTTCAGTCTCAGCGATAATATATGTGTCTTTTATGATTCCCAAAACTGATATACGTTTCTTTCTTTCCAACGTTTCGTCTATCTGTAATGTGCTTTTGGAGCTTTCTGGAAGGAATTTATCTATGCTCTGTTCTCTACTTCTTATTACTTGAAAATCTGTTTTCAGAGGTAGTTTTGATTCGGTTGGTGCTGGAGTTGATTTTCCAGTTTCTACTTTAGTTTTGCTTGTATATCTAGATTCTAATGTTGTAGGTTTATATCTTGTTTCAGCAGTTTTCTCGAAAATTTTCAAACCACTATTTTCTAATGCTTCTCTTACTGAAGTTTCGATCAAAGTAAATACTTTGGAATCATTGCTAAATCTGATTTCTTTCTTTGTAGGATGAACATTAACATCTACTTCATTTGAAGGTAAATTCAGATAGAGGAAAATGATTGGAAATCTGCCATGGGGAACTGAAGTCCCGTATCCTCTTAATACAGCATCAGATATTGTTTTATTTTGTACAGCTCTAAAATTAACAAAAGTATAAAGATAATCTCTAGATTTTCTTGAAAACTCTGGTTTTGTAATAAATCCAGTAACCTCATATCCATTTTCGTTCATTTCTATAGGAATGCAAGCTTTAGCTATGTTTTCTCCAAAAATGGCTGTAATTTTAGAAATCAAGTCTCCTTTAGGTGCAGTTAGAAGATTTTTATCATTGTGCTTTAGAGAAAAGGATATTGTAGGATTTGAAAGAGCTAGTTTTGTTACATACTCTGTGATGTGATTTACCTCAGTAGTTGTTGTTTTAAGAAATTTCCTTCTTACTGGAACATTGAAGAAGAGATTTCTTACCAAAACTTTGGTCCCATTAGGGGAAGATATTTGTTCATTTAGTTGGATTTCTCCACCTTCAATGATCAAGTGGGTTCCAAGTTCTTGATTGGGTGTTTTTGTGATTATCTCAGTTTGAGCAACACTGACTATACTAGCTAAAGCTTCTCCTCGAAATCCTAAGCTTTGTATTGAAAAAAGATCATCTGCGTTTCCTAATTTACTTGTAGTGTATCTATTAATTGAAAGTAGTGCCTCATCCTGATTCATCCCTGCACCATCGTCTATAATTTCGATTAGTTTAGTTCCTCCTTCCTGAATATTGATGAAGATACTGCTACTTCCAGCATCAATAGAATTTTCAACTAATTCTTTTACAACTGAGGCTGGACGTTCAATAACCTCTCCAGCTGCAATTTTGTTGATTGTAAGTTTATCTAACTTAATTATCTTTGAATTCATAAAATCACAGACAATTTATAATTTCCTGAAACTCTTATAGTACTTATTACTATTTATCTTTCAGAACTTTTTTACTTTTCTTAACAAGTTCGTTAAGAATATTCATAGCATCAATAGGAGTTATTGCTTCTAAATCTAACTCTTTTATTTCATCAAAAAACTTTTCGTATTTTTTGATTGCAACAGAGGTTTGAGCTTTAGCAGCTACTTGTTCTTTTGTATCTTTCTTCAGTGAAATTTCATTTTCCAATTCTCCTTTGTGTAATAATGCCATCATTTCATCTGCATTATCAATTACGTCTTTAGGCAAACCTGCTAATGAAGCAACGTGAATACCAAAACTCTCACTAATTCCTCCTTCTTTGAGTTTGTAAAGGAAATGAATTTCCCCGTTTACATTTTTCACAGAAACATGATAGTTCTTAACTTGAGAGAGTCTATCTTCTAATTCTATTAATTCGTGATAATGTGTAGCAAATAGAGTTCTAGGACCAACTTTACCTATATGGTTATGGAGGTACTCTGTGATTGACCATGCTATTGCGACCCCATCATAAGTGGAAGTTCCTCTACCAACTTCGTCCAAGATTACAAGGCTTTTCTCTGTTGCATTATTCAGAATATTAGCACATTCATACATCTCAACCATGAATGTAGATCTATGTTCTACAAGTACATCATGAGCACCAATTCTTGTGAATATTCTATCAGTTAAACCAATTGTAGCTGAACTTGCGGGTACAAAACTACCAATTTGAGCCATAAGAACTATCAATGCAACTTGTCGGAGTAGAGTACTCTTACCTCCCATATTGGGTCCAGTAATAATCAGTATTCTTTCTGCATCTTTTTTGATTATTATATCATTTGGTATAAAAGATGTTTCCGCCAATAATCTTTCCACAACTGGGTGGCGACCTTCTTTTATTTCTATAAAATTATCTTCAGTAATCTCTGGTTTTGAATAATTGAAATATGATGCATTTTGAGAAAAAGTAGCTATTACATCCAAAATTGCGATGTAATATGCATCTTGTTGAATATCTGTGGCATACTGAGCGATTTCAATCATGATATTGATGAATAATTCTTCTTCTAATTTCTCGATTTTCTCCTCTGCGTTTAGAATCTTTTCTTCATAGTCTTTAAGTTCTGATGTAATGAATCTCTCTGCGTTTACTAATGTTTGTTTTCTTTCATAATCATCGGGAACATTTTCTGAGGATGCTTTTGGAATTTCAATATAATAACCAAAAACCTTGTTGAAGCGAACCTTGAGTGTTTTTATCCCTGTTTTAACTTTCTCTCTAGCTTCCAAAGAAGTAAGAAAAGACTTCCCATTTCTCTGAATTTTCCTTAAGTCATCTAATTCGGAATTATAACCATCTCGAATAACATTACCATCCTTGATACTCGCTGGCACTTCATCCTCTATTCCTGTTAAAATAATACTAACTACTTCTTTCAATGGATTGAGATTCTTATGTACTTCTTTTAGAAGTGATGTTTTAGTTTTAGAAATAACAGTTCGAATATTTGGTATTAATTCCAGAGAGTTTCTTAGAGCAATAAGATCTCTAGGTTTTCCTCTACCAAGACATATTCTTCCAGTAATGCGTTCAATATCATTCATTCTCCCTAGAATGTTTCTAAGCTCTTCTCTAGAAACTGTTTCATTAACTAATTCTTCTGTTGCTGAAATTCTATCTTGAATAGTTATCAAATTCAAACTAGGTCTCAGAATCCAGGATGTTAATAATCTGGAACCATTTGGTGTTTTAGTATTATCTAATATCTGCCGTAAAGTTCCATATTCTGTTCTGTCTCTTAAATTCTCTACAAGTTCGAGATTTCTGATAGTGCTAAAATCTAGAACCATGAAATCTTGACTTCTTATTTGACTAATTTTTGTGATATTGGGAAAACTCTCTCTCATTTGCGTTTCTTTGATATAACGAAGAATTGACCCTGCAGCTCCAATAGATGGATTGAATTCATTTACACCATATCCATCCAAGCTTAAAACATCAAAGAGCCTACGAAGTTCTTGTTGTCCTTGTTCAATATCAAAATAGTAGTCGTCTCTAAATGTTAGTGTACATTTCTGATAATTATGATAAATTCCAAGCTGAGTCCATATGTGTTCTTGGACGATAATTTCTGATGGATTCAACCTTGTTAATTCAACCTCTAATAGGTTCTGAGCTGATTCACCTTCAAAATCTGTAACAATAAACTCCCCTGTAGACAAATCAAGAGCTGCAAATCCAAGTATGTCTCCTTCCTTATAAATTGAAGAAAGATAATTATTTTGACCTTTGGAAAGAGATTCAGGTAAAGTAATTGTTCCTTTAGTTACAAGTTGCACAACTCCTCGTTTTACAACTTTCTTTGCAACCTTAGGATCTTCTAATTGTTCAACAACAGCTACTCTGTAACCATTTTCAACCATTTTCGCGATATATGCGTCAACTGCATGATATGGTACTCCAGCTAGGGGAAATTTTCTCTCTCCTAAGGTTCTAGCTGTTAGAGTTATGTTTAGAACTTTTGAAGCTGTTTTAGCATCTTCATTAAAACACTCATAGAAATCACCAGCTCTGAAGAAAAGTATGTAATCTGGATATTCTTTCTTTATATCCTGCCACTGTTGCATCATGGGGGTGAATTTTGGCTTAAGTTTTCTATCATCAAAACGCTTCATTATTTCTACTCTCTTTGGTTATCTTCTCTTAAATTCTTCTTTCTTTTTAATATAAAAATCATAGATATCCTTGGGTTGTTTCTTATGATCAGCGGCTCCCCATGAGTATATTTCTTCAGGTTTATCTTCACTTGAGTAGAACCATCCTCCCTCTTCAATAAGTTTAGCTAGTTGTTTAACAATTGCAACTCCTGCGCTAGCTCCCAATCTATCAGCACTTGCGTTTACAAGTCTTACTGCAGTTCTTGCTGTTTTAATTCCACCAGCTGCTTTTACACCTAGATCTTTTCCAACAGCTTGTCTCATCAATTGTATGTGATCAATGAAAGCACCCATTGGACCAAAACCAGTTGAAGTCTTAACATAATGTGCTCCTGAATCTTTAGAAATCTGGCTCGCTTTAGTGATTTGTTCATCTGTTAAAAATCCTGTTTCCAGTATAACTTTAACAATCGCTCCATCAGCTGCCTGAACGACCTTTCCTATGTCTTTACCTACTGCGAAGTAATTCCCTTCTCTAAAGCTTCCGATATCCATTACCATATCAATTTCATTAGCTCCATAATTTATTGCTTCAGCTGTTTCTGTTGCTTTAGTTTGTGGTGTTGAAGCTCCCAAAGGAAATCCAACAACTGCAGCAATATCAACCTCTGAACCTTTTAGAATCTCTTTGCAAAATGAAATATGTTCAGAGTTAACACAAACAGCAGCAAAATTATGGTTAAGAGCTTCTTCGCATAATTTGTTAATGTCTTTCTTTGTAGCAAAAGGCTTCAGGTTTGTGTGGTCAATCATACTAGCAAGTTTTTCAGGAGATATTTTTAGGGAATACACACTATAGTGAAGTATTAAAAATACAAAAACATTCCGAATGTGTGGTGCAAATACACGATTCTGTGAATTTTTAAATAACCAATACTAAAGCATATCTCTGTTACTTGATTTCAGAAATATCTTATTTTTCTATCAGATTCTGATAAAAGCATAAAATGTATTTAAAGCCAAAATATTTAAAATCGTTCCTCCTCTTCCAGACAAAGATTAGAAAAGACGAGGTTTGTGAGCATGCAAAAAAACAAACATACCATATTTGCTGTAGCTTTATTAGCTGTTGTTAGTTTATCCTTTTTAGCAGTGTTTAGTATAGCTCAGAGCAATGCAAATACATTTCAACAGAATGAACAACTGAATATAAATGATGAATCCATAAATCCTATAGGTGATTTTAGCTTTTCTGACATCACTGATGAAGCTTATGAGTATAATGCTTCTGTTTCTTATAACAGAACAATAATCTTAGAACATTATGGTATAGTAACATTGCATGATAACATTGAGTTCAAAGTTATTGGGAATGAAACGATCACATATTTCAACTATACTTTACCTAATATCAACATAGAAAAATTGCGTTTTGTCGCATTTAGGGCATCGAATAATTCTTTTGGAGGATTATTAGAATCTCACGCAGTAAGAACATATACTTTTAACAAAATGCTAAACTATACAACATATGTCGTACCTTTCAATAAGACACTAGCAAGTTTAGAAAGAGATGATCTGTTCTATATTAGTGCGTATTTGGAATTCTCTATGCCATATAATGTTTCTCTTGAAAATCAAGAACAACTACTTCATTATAAGGAACTATTGTACCCTCTAATCAATAATGTTCCAATTGTAAATAGTACAACTACTGTCTTAAAACAAGGGAATGATCAGTTCTCAGATTCAGAAGAACGACCAATAACACCTACAAATGCAACAGAAGGTTTGACTTTCTTACTACAACCAGCGCAAGATACATTGCAATGGTCTAATATTTCTAGAGCCGCCTTTAATTATAGTCAATCATATGCTGATGATTTATTGATGAATGTTTATACTTCTTCTGTAAGTACCTATGAAGCAATAGAAGAAGCAACCAACGCTGTCTTGTTTAAAGCAACAAAGATTTATCGTAGGTTAGAAGTAAATCCTTATGGAATAATAAAGATTACAGAGCAACAAGATTTAGTTTTTCTTGGGCCTGAAGCTCCAGAAAATTATTACTTGGATAGTTTCAAGTTATATGCGCTCAACGCTTTTACTATAGTTTTACCTCCAAATTCAACAGTAACATCATTAAAAGATAATGTAGGTTCACTAAACTTAGACTATCAAAAGGATGAAACAGGACAAGCATTTGAGGCAGGTTCTTACAATCTCAGAGATAGTATCTTTCCATTTCATCCAGGTTTAGCAATATTTCCGCGTTATCCTTTGTTTAATGGAGATGAACTAACGTTCACAATTGAATATGAAACACCTCTCAATACCTTTCTTTCAAAAGAACAAGGAACAATTAGATATGAATTGAATTTAGAACCTTGCTCTGTTATAAATTGGACAATTGATGAATTAGTTTTAGATGTTGTTCTACCTAAAGGTGCTGTTTTTGTTTCATCAGATTATAGAAATCCTGATCCCTATCAGGATATGTCGATGAATTACAGAAAGGAATTTAGCTTTCTAGGTTTAGGATTTAAGAGAATACTTCAATATACTACTTACGAATTCTCAGGTAGTGATAATGCACCATTAGTTATCAGGTATAACTATTCAACCTTTAACTTATGGTTGACATACTTCTTACAAGTTATAGGTATTGGTTTAATCTTCGCAATCTATTTAGGAATAAGATGGTCATCAAAGCGAGTTAAGGATGTTGCTGGAGTTGAAGTAGAAAAAGAATTCATTCCAATAAGTGAGATAGAAGAATTCGTTAAGCAATATGAGGAAATCCTTTCAATTAGAGAACGTTTGAGAGAAACTAGGGCAAAGATTGCTGCTAAGAAAATGAAAGCAAAAGAAGGAAAAGATTTGCGAACAAAACTTGAGAAACGTTTACGAGCTGAAGAAGAAGTTCTAAAGAAGACTAAACAAAATCTAGTCGAAAAAGGTGGAAGATATAAAGATTCAGTTCAGAAAATTGAAATTGCAGAAAGGAAGTTATACGAAGAAAGACGCAATCTTAGAACTCTGCAACAAGAGTATCGAGTTAAAAAGAGTATGACAAAAGAATCTTATGTAAAACTTTTCCGCGAAAGACAACAAACCATTGAAAAACTGAAAAATGAAATTGATGGAATTTTGGTTAGCTTAAGAATGTTATTAGAACCATAAAATTCACACTCTCTTTCTTTTTTTCCTAATTTTTTCTATCTAGAAATCTGAAAAGACTTATAAGAACACTAGCGAATTTTTTCATACAAACCATCTGTGTTCAACATGCATCTTAATAGTATTACTGGAAATGCGGAAGTAATAGGAAGAGAAGTTCCTGGTCTTGCAGATATTGCAGAAGAATTAGTTCAAGTTTTAAAGCAAGGAAGGCTTCTATTAAACAAATTATTTGATCTTTGTAACAGAGATGAATTGAACATAGATTTAACACCAGAAGAGCAAAATGAAATATCACTTAAAGTAGCTTTAGTGGTTGATCCAGAGCAAGTTTTTCAATATGCACGGGTAGTGCAACTTGTTTTTCAGTTGAATTATTTTTCAAAATGCTATGAAAAAGCATTAAATTTCGCTAAACTTCCAGATAAAGTTTCAAATGAAGCAAAAAAAGTGTTAAAGAAAATAGAAGAATTTAGGAAGTTAATAGAAAAAGACTATGTAGCAAGCATTTAATATCTTGAAAAACAAATTCTAACTGAAAATCAAAGATTGATGTATTTTCCTCCATTAGACTGAAGGTAATGAGAATGCTAACTGAGAAAGAAAAAGAAAAGTATAATCGTCAATTGATTATACCGAATATCGGTTTAGAAGGACAACTGGTATTAAAGGATAGTAAAATCATTGTGATCGGTCTGGGAGGTTTAGGATCAGGGGCATTATACTATCTAGCGAGTGCTGGAGTGGGTCATATAAGTATAGTCGATAAAGATGAAGTTGAATTATCTAACCTTAATAGACAAATATTGCACAATGAGTTTGATATTTCTAAATCTAAAACTTCTTCAGCTCACGAAAAATTACAAAAACTGAATCCAGATTTACAGTTGAAGGAAATTAAAGATAACTTATCCTCAAGTAATATTGAAGAAATTCTCACTGGTTACGATTTTGTTATTGAAGCCAGTGATAACTTCGAGACGAAATTTCTAGTAAATGACACATGTACAAAACTCAAGATACCTTTTGTAATAGGAGGGGTTCATCAGTTTGAAGGACAATTAATAACAGTAATACCAAATGAAACTGCATGCTACAGGTGTGTATTCAAAGAGATTCCTGAAAGAGGTTCCTACCCAACAACAACTGAAGAAGGTGTGATGGGAACAACTGCAGGTTTTTTTGGTATAATTGAAGCTAATGAAGCCATCAAATTTTTGATTTTTAGGGATAAAGAGAAATTATTGGTGAATAAGATTCTTTATGCTGATATCTTGTACAACACTTTTGAAACCTTTGAAGTAGAAAAAGATGAGAAGTGTATTACTTGTTCAAAGTAGATTTTTATTACTAATCTCTAATGTTCGGCTTTAGAATATTTTGGCTAGAAAACATTGTTTAAAAAGCGCAACTAATGATGATAATTGATTTATATGGAACAAGATGAGACTCAAACAGATGAAACCTTTGAAGATTTTTACAAGGGGACTCCTCTAAAAAGGATTGTAAATCACCATTTGTTTGATTCGTATAGTTTTCTTTATTTATCTAAAACTTACTTAATCGTTGTTCCGACTGTTGTTTTAATGGTTCTAATGGCCTTAAGAATAGGTATCTTTGCTCTATTAGTAAGTAAAGTTTCTTTTGTTCCATTTGCAGCTGATCAAGTAGCATCATTCAAACAGAGTAATTACATAGGAATTTCACTATCTGCTATACCTCAAGTGATAGTGTGGTCAGTATTGATATATGGTTTAATGCTGTTGTTGGGAGGTAAAGGAAAATTTCTCCGATCCGTTTCCATTTACAGCATTGCTCAAATTCCAGTTGTAATCGGTTTGCTTGTGTTACTGTTTGTATCTTTAGGGCAACCCCCTGCAACAATTCAGACATCAATTGTTGATTTCGAGATTTTTCAAGGATTTGGTAGTGCGTTTTATGGATATAATTTAGCGAACAACATCATCTTTCCGATAACCTCTTTGTATGCTAACATCATTGCTGGAGTAGGACTAAGTTCAGAGCATAAGGTTCCAGCTCTAATTGGTATTATCGTTGGTATTATGGCATTTGTTGCTTCAATGATTTTTTCATATTTAATATAAAATTCCATATTGAGATAATTTTTAAAGCGATAGGATAGAAATTATATTAGAATGAAGGAAATGGTCAATCTTGCAATAATTGGGTGTGGAGCTGTTGCAGAGTATTATCACTTACCTGTTTTACAGAGAATGCCAGAATTCAACATAAAGTATCTAGTTGATTCACAAGAACAACGTGCAACACATCTAAAGGATTTTTTCAGATTAAAAGCTTCTATTAAGACCGATACAAAAGTAATATTGGATGATGAAGATTTAGATGCACTGCTAATACTTACCCCCCCCTCTTCTCACAAAGAACTCATTATTCAATCTGCTCAAAGAAACAAACATCTATTCTGTGAAAAACCATTGGCAATGAACGTAGAGGAAACTGAAGAGATTTTGGATATCTGTAAATCAAACAATGTTCAACTACTTGTTGGATATCAAATGAGGTTTGATGGGAAGTACTCCAAACTAAAAGAGATGATTAAGAAGAAAATGTTTGGTCAGATAATAGGAGGTCATGGTTTGCATTTTGCAAATGCTCTAAAATGGCCAAGTGTTACTATGTTCCAACAAGATAAACAAAAGGGAGGAGGGGCATTATTCGAAATGATGCATTTTGTTGACCTTGCTACTTGGTATTTCGGAAAAGCAATCTCATTACAGTCAAGAATATCAACAAAAGAGAAAAAATCTCCTGTGGATGATACAGCATATCTCTCATTAAATTTCGAAAATGATGTTCATGTTTCTTTGAATATTGGATGGAATAGATTGACGGTAAATTCTTTCACAATTTTTGGAACTGAAGGATATGCTAGAGCTTTATCTGATAGTAAGAAAATTCATTACCACGCAAAAGATTTTCTGGCTCAACCTCCTTTAGTGATTAAGCCAAATAATACAATCTCACCTTTTCATGATGAATTATTACATTTCTACAACATTGTTCAAGGAAAAGAAACCCCCATAACAAAGAAAGAAGAATTGATCCAAAACTCAAAGATTCTTGAGAAAGCTTATCTCCAAGATTCGGAACCAAAAACAATTTTCTTGGAGGATTAGAATGTTACCAATCGTTATTGTTTCAGAAAGTGTTAACAAAGAAAACGTTGAGAAAATCATTTTTGAGATACTAGATAAATTCAGATTTTCTGTTACTGAAAACGATTATCTTGTGATAAAACCTAATCTTTGCGATTTTAGGCCACCAGAGCAAGGTGGTACAACAGACCCAATTGTTGTTGAAGCAATAATCAAATATGTCAGGAAGCAGACCTCTTGTCCAATAGCAATTGTTGAGAGTGACCACTTTTTAGCAACTGCGGATGAAGAATTTGCAAGAATGGGATATGAATATATTAAAGATCAGTTTGAGAATGTGGAATTAATAAATCTCTCAACAGATAATAAACATAGATTAGAGATAAATGGCTATTATTTCCAAGAACTAACTATTTCCGAAACTTTACTCAAAATGACAAAATACATCAATGTAGCTAAACTCAAAACTCATACTCAGCATCGAATTACATGTGTTCTAAAAAACCAATTTGGTTTAATATCAAGACGCTCAAAGAAACGTTATCATCCTTTTTTGAATGAAGTTATGCTTGATCTAATGGAACTCTTTCCTCCAAACATCTCAATTATAGAAGGAATATCCGCAATGGAAGTATCTGGACCTTCAGATGGCGATAGATTAGAAACAAACCTGATTATCTCTGGCACTGAACCCATAGTTACTGATTGTGTAGCCGCACGAGTTATGGGGATAAATCCTAAGTCTGTACCTGTAATTCGAGCAGCAAAGAAAATGGGTATAAGTAAACTTGAATATGAACTTGTTGGATCAATTCCGAAACTTCATTTCAAACAGATACCTTGGTATTCATATATTGTTCGAAGATGGGGATTTAGAATTCATAAAAGAGCTTCAAAGAGATACGAAAGGAGAAAAGTAAGAGCTGCTTTTCTATCAGATGTTGCTGCTGGTTTTATTGTTCTAAAGCAAGGTAAATACAACACTCTTCAATCAGGAATAATTGACAGGACTATTTTTTGGAGAGTTGTGAAAGGAATGTTGAAACGACCTTTTGTTCAGCTTAAATTAAGAATTAAGGGATTGTGATATCTAGAAAATAGATGTAAACTTTTTTATTTCCTCACTCCTTCAAAAAAACATGAATAAAGAGAGTAAATTCTTTGTACACCCTTCAGCCTTTGTAGAAGACAATGTTATTATCGGTGAAGGAACAAAAATTTGGCATCAAGTTCAAGTTAGAACTGGAGCCAATTTAGGAAAGAATTGTATCATTGGTAAATCTGTTTTCATAGACTTTGGTGTTTCAATAGGTAATAATGTAAAGATACAGAATCTTGTTTCAATTTATCATGGCGTTACAATTGAAGACGATGTTTTTGTTGGACCACATGTATGTTTTACAAATGATTTTCTCCCAAGAGCTACTAATGTTGATTGGGAATTAATTGAAACTTTAGTAAAGAAAGGAGCATCACTAGGTGCTAACTCGACCATAATATGTGGAATAACAGTAGGAGAATTTTCTATGATTGGTGCAGGAAGTGTAGTTACAAAAGATGTTAATCCCTTTGCTCTCGTTTTTGGTAATCCTGCAAAACTACAAGGATATGTTTGCTATTGTGGTGATGTTATAGCCAAAGCTAAGGACCCCCTACCCTCAGGAACTATCTTGAAATGTGATAAATGTAACAAAGAAATCAACCTTTAGATTCTTCTAAGAATAAGAAAAATTATCTGTTAGTCTACGATACTGCAAAATCTTTGACAAACCTTAAATAACAACTTGTAACGAGTCACTCAACTTAGTCCTATGTATGCATCTGTGTTACAAAAATATAAATGTGAAAAAGCACATAATTTTAATGATTCAGTATAGGAATTTGTGAATTGGGGTGAACAAGTGAATCTAATATCAATAAGGCTTCCGAGTGAGTTCGTAGAAATTCTGGATGAAATGGTTCTGCAGGGGAAATATGCATCAAGATCAGAAGCAATAAGACTAGCTTTACGTGATTTTTATAGAGAGCATTATGCTACAAAGCAGTCTACAGACTTCCGTTTTCCTAATGTGGAATTTGCATACAATAATGTCATTTTTGAAGACGACTAATAAATAAGTCTCTTCAAATTTCCACTTTATTTTGGATAAGCGTTATATTTAACAAATGGGGAGAGAAAGAGTATTAAACTGGAACATTTCTAATCCCAATAGATTTCTTATAGAGAGATATTCGAAAACAAAGATCTGAATAGTGTGAGAACAAATGGATGAGAACTTGAAGAAGGAGGATAAAGAGGAATCTGCAAATCTTAAGAAATCAATGAAAGATATATCAGATGACTCTCTAGAAATCAATTCTTCAACAATGGAATCAGAAAAATCACTTTCTATCTGGAGAAAAAATCTAGAAACTAAACTAGAATCCTTTGGAGAAAAAATACAACCTATTCTTTCTCCTTTCAAGAACAGAATCTTCAGGTATTCATTCTCTCTTGTTTTAGTAGCATTTGTTGTTTACTTCTATATCATGTTTGAAGGACATAGGAATGAAGAAACAGTAAGGATTCTATTCTTTGACTTTCCTTCGAATCTACTTGTCCCAATTGGGTTAGTTTTTGCATTTCTTGCGGCATTCTTTCTTACTTGGGACGACCCAATTTTTCGAAAATATCGTACTCCTGCTTTGTATATGAT
>JAEOTK010000090.1 GCA_016839875.1 Candidatus Heimdallarchaeota archaeon | reverse complement strand
GAAGGATTTCAGAGAAAAGTCTTCTATAGCAGAATTGAAAATATCGATGTTCGTAGATGGAAGAGGTGTATAAAACTACACAATTATAATTCTACTGAGGATTTTAAATCTATTAATTGTCCCATTTTTTTGATTACAACTGAGGGAGATAAATATCACCATGTAGAATCAGTCGAAGAGGTTCATGAACTCATTAAAAATAGTAAGATATTAGATGTTCCAAGTTATGAATATTATCATACTAATCCTGGTGTCAAAGAGTTTACAGAGCAAATATCAAGAATAATTAACGGAAATTAATATCTATTTTAGGGAGATTTCAAGTAATATTTTTAAAATACCAAGTATGTCAAACAACGTTTAAGATGAGTTTAGTAGAAAAAACAAGTAAGAAAAATGTTCTTCTCTTCTCGTTCTATGATATAGCTAATACAGTTTATTCTCAAATTATTCAATCAACAATTATACTTCGATATATCCAAATTATAGGACAAAAAGAGCAAGGAATGTCTTATGATCAAGCGTATATGGTATTTACTACTATTCAAGCACTGAGTCAAATTCTTGTGATTGCTCTCATTCCTTTAGTTGGAGCTATGATAGATAGATCGGGAAGAAAGAAACCTTTTGTAATCACAATAACAGGTCTAACATTAATTTCTACAGCTTTGTTCTGGATACGGAAAAATATAGCTGTTGTAATGACGTTATTTATTGTTGCAAACCTTGCTTACTGGGCAGCTTTATCAGCTTACGATGCAATGATACCTGCATTATCTGCAGAGAAAGATATAGGAAAGACATCTGGCGTTGCTATGGGACTAGGTTGGATAAGTATCATCCCCGCGCTGGGAATAACTCTTTTAGCTGCATTTCTATGGGGCGAACCAAACGCTGATCCAAATGCTTTAGACCAATATGGAAATCCGATACCGCTAGAATATGGATACTATGACGTCCCTTGGACTTATATACTGACGGTTGTGCTGTTTATCGCATTTATGATACCTTTCTTCTTCTCAAAAGAGAAAACAAGAAAAGGTAAAATGCCCAAATTCAAAGAACTAATGAGTGATTCTTTCGGACAGCTCTATCGAACATTTAGAGATGTAAGAAAACACAAAGAAATGTTCAAATTCATAATAGGATATTTCTTTATTGTTGATGTAGCTAACACGGCTAATCTTGTACTTCTCAACGTTCTCAGAGATGCTGTTGGTTTCGGTGAATCTGAAGCTCTCATTCTTGAGATCCCTGTTGTCGTATTAGCAATTTTCATCATTCCAGTTATAGGCTGGTTAGGTGATAAAATTGGTCCCAAAGCTACTATTTGGTCTGTTGCTGGATTATATTTTGTAGGTTTCATTTGTGGAATTTGTGCAATCTGGTTTGGTGGTAAGAATATTCAAGTAGGATTCAACTTGCTCTTCATTCTTTGTTTGTTTATGATGGTTGGAGTTGGAGTTGGTCTGGGTTCAACTTGGGTAGTTCAACGAGTAATGATATTGAAACTAGCTCCGCCGGATAAAGTAGGGGAATATGTGGGTTTTTCATATATTGCAGGACGGATGAATGCAGCTGCTGCCATCTTTATCTGGGGTGGAATTATATCCATCTTTTATCCAATATTCAACTCAAGAGGTGCTGACTATAAGACATATTCTGTAGGTTTAATGTTTTTACTCGTACTACTAATTATAGGATTAATCATAGTTTACTTCGTGAAAGTACCCAAAGATGAAGAAAGGAAACAGTGGGCTAAAGACTACTTAGATGATGGTATGAGAACCCAAACAGAAAGAGAAAAAGGAAAAATAGCAATTAGTGATGATGTAACTACGAGTGAATAAACTTAACAATTCCTCCCTATCTCCATTTTTTCAATCTTCGATTATATGGAAATTCTTTTTTAGTTGAATGTCAAAAGAACAATAT
Source organism: Candidatus Heimdallarchaeota archaeon (assembly GCA_016839875.1). Next base: position 136 of record JAEOTK010000090.1, on the reverse strand, counting down.
CTTGAAATCTAGAATTACTCTGAAGAAAACACTGCAATTAGTATTGATTTTCTCACTTATGTTTTCTATTTTTTCAAGTATAAGTATAGCTGAAATCACAAATTCAGATGATAAGATTAATTTTGAACAAACAAAT
>JAEOTK010000089.1 GCA_016839875.1 Candidatus Heimdallarchaeota archaeon | reverse complement strand
TTTATTTTTTCTTTATACTTGAATTTTGTCATTTTTTACACCAGATTTATTTTTTCAAGTAGGTTTATTTTTTAAACCTAATATACAATAAATCCTCATGTATTTAAAGACTAAAGTAATTTGATTTCCACTAAGTGAAATAAAATACACTTGCTTCTTAGTTTCAGTCATTTGAAGTATTCAGAAGATTGTTGAATAGCTGCATTTTCTTCAACCATGTCAAGATTCTATCAGTTGATGTCTCAGCTTGAGAACCATAGAAAGCAATTCCTTCTAACACAATTGCTTGGGAAATCATTGTGCCTATATCAATCAAACACTGCTGAACTCCACCCCCTCCGTGAGTAGCAAAAGGGATAATCTTCTTGTTTGATAAATCGTGTAGAGAGAGAAATGTGGTAACAGGAGGAGCCATGGTACCATACCAGTTAGGTGTACCAACAAAAATGATATCATATTTTTCTATATTCTCTACTGTTTCTTGTATTGGTGGTTTGATCTTATTTTGAATTTCTACTTTACTTACTTTAAGTACTTCCTGATAACTAGGAGGATATTTATTTACTTCTTCAATTCTGAAAAGATCACCACCAACTAATTTCTTTATCTGATTTGCGAATATTTCTGTATTTCCTGAACGAGTATAATATACTATCAGTATTTTTGATTGATGTTTATATGTAGAATCTTTGGTTGTCATTAAATGATGATATTTATTCAGGTTTTTAAAGATTAATTATCTGTTCTTATACTCGCAGATAGAACAAATTTATATATTTCTTAGACTATCTTTCTTCAGGGATTCTTACTGAATAACTAACTGATGTATGAGATGATCTTAGTTTGAGAATATTAAACCCAACTCCGTAAACTAAAATCTTAGGTTTTGGTTTTATCCTTATGAAAGTAGTTTCTTTATCTTCTTCCAAGTTAAGATCTTCAACAATCATTTTAAGAACATTCTTTTCAGAAAATATCTCTATAATTTCAGGAGAATTTATTGGTACTAGCTCTGCTTGACCATTTATAGTTATAGTACCTGCAGGTATAAATCTAAAGTAATGATGGGGAAAAGGAATTACGAAGGAAACATTAGGATTCCTTTTGATGTTTTTTACTTTCCTGGATTTCTTCAAAGTTTTAAGATATAAACAAAACTCATCTTCTGGTTTTGAAACTCCATAGAGTATTCCTGAAGAGTGAGGACTATCATTAGGATTTATTGTATTTAGGATCCCAACAGTTTTATTTCTAATTTCATTCTCAATGAAAGGAAAATCAAATTTATTCTTTGTCATTATTCTCACGAAAGCATTATAATTACTTGATGTTATAAGTTTTATCAATTCTCTTAAGCGTATTTCTTCTAATTACTTTTAATACACAGATATTTTTTTTCATTAATAACTGTGACAATTGTGAGAAACATAAATACAAAAGATTATAAACATAACAGAATCCATGATTTTCCATGAAAATGAAAGCTATAGTATATGAAAAATACGGTACACCTTCCGATGTTCTTGAATTAAAAGAGGTTGAAAAACCTACTCCCAAGGATAATGAAGTACTGATAAAAATTCATGCTGCATCCATTAATTTTGCAGATTCTGGTTTAGTTAGAGGTAAACCTTACTTAGGTCGCTTGTGGCAGGGATTACTCAAACCAAAAAAACCAATACTCGGAGCTGATATGGCGGGACGAGTTGAAGCAGTTGGTGGAAATGTAAAGCAATTCCAACCAGGTGATGAAGTATTTGGAGATATTGGTGATATTGGTTTTGGTGGTTTTGCAGAATACGTATCTATTCCTGAAAGCGTTTTAGTGATGAAACCTACCGACATATCATTTGAGGAAGCAGCAGCAGTTCCTGTAGCAGCAGTCGTTGTTCTACAAGGTCTTCGTGATCATGGAGGGATTCAATCAGGACAAAAGGTTTTGATTAATGGGGCTTCTGGTAGTAATGGTACTTTTGCTGTGCAGATTGCTAAACACTTTGGAGCTGAAGTAACAGGTGTTTGTAGCACAAATAATGTAGACTTGGTAAAATCGATTGGAGCAGATTATGTGATTGATTATACTAAAGAGGATTTCACCAAGAGCAAAAAACAATATGATTTGATATTTGATATCGGAGTAAGTCACTCCATTTCAGATTACAAGCGAGCATTGAATCCCAAGGGATCCTATATAGCCTGTGGATTTAACCCAAAATCGCTATTCTTTGGCCCAGTAATTTCTCTTTTTGGGAGTAAGAAAATAGCTTCATATATGGCTAGAATAAACGCTAAGGATCTAGAATTTATTAAAGAACTTCTTGAAACTGGCAAGGTTGTTCCTGTGATAGGTAAACGTTTTCCATTAGCGAAAGTTGTTGATGCTATCCAGCATTATGAAGAAGGTGCTCAAGGAAAAGTAGTAATAACAGTGGTACCCGATAACAAAAACTAACAGAGTGAAGATGTGATAAAACTATGGAAGATTATAAGATAAGATTTTCAATTTTATGGATAGCTTGTATGCTAATATATTTGTTAGGTGATGTAATTCGAATATTTGCTGGGGAATTTACTCCAGGAGAAATCGATGGCAATCCTGTGGATCCGAATATGTATTTACTAATGGCAGTATTAATGGTGATTCCGATTGCTATGGTTCTTCTATCTTTGATATTGAAACTTCAAGTGAATAGCTGGGTGAACATCATTATAGCCATAGGCTTTCTTGCTTTTAATTTAGCAGGAATAGCAGGATACAAAGGCTTCGATATATTTTTGCTCTGTGTAAGTTTTGTAATTAATGGACTAACTATTTACTATGCAAGTTATCTACTTCGAAGAGATTTCAGATCTAGGAAAGCTGTTAAAGAATGATAAAATAACAAAAGCAATTGTAGTAAAGAAATATGTGTTCTCAAAGGAGTTGCAGCTCTAAGTTTCTTTACCTTATTTTTCTTCTCTTTACCTAATCTATTAGCACTCATGATAAATATACATCATTATAATCATTGCATTGCTTATATCTCTAGTTTATTCTAATAATACCTCAACTTCTGGGATTCTTATCTGAGTTTTCTCTCTTAAGAATTCGTACAAATTTCCTATCCAAAATCTAAAGTGCTTTAGTTCATTCCAGTATTCTTCACTATCTTTATCTAATTTCTCAATTGAAATTACACAAAAGAAAAGAAGTTGAATTGCCGATAGAACCTCATAGAAGGCTATATCACCCATCGGTTCTCCGGAAATTGCTTCATAATAGTTTAAGAACAATTTCCCAAGTTCCTCTTGTTTTTCCATATTGAAAACGCAGAATGCATATGCTATATCCATGCGAATGTCTCGTACATTAGCGTAGCTCCAATCAACTAGAAACAAAGAATCATCCTCTGCTACAATTACATTAGCAAAATGAAAATCTCCATGATTAAATCCCAATCGTTTAGCAGGATAATTCTCTCTCTGTTTTTTAAGCCATTCTAGTGTGGATTTGTAGAGAGTAAACCC
>JAEOTK010000088.1 GCA_016839875.1 Candidatus Heimdallarchaeota archaeon | reverse complement strand
CCCCGTACATTCCTTTAGAATTTCAACAAATACAATGGTTAAATTTCAATTGGGATTATCAAATAGAATTAACAGGAAAGACACCAAAGGTATTTCTACTTAATGTTGAAATGCCTGCAATTTACAATTTCACATTAACGATACAGAAAGGTGACATGGGATTTTCAGTGAAGAATTATCCAGGAGAGTTTGCTCTTAGATCAGAGTACATGCAAGCAGAGCTGGTTAATCCTGAACAAGGAAATATTGAACAAATAGTACATTATCTACAACCAGGGCTTTGTCTTGTTATGATTAATTCTTTTGGAAACGCTTCAGGAATTTTCAATCTTACACTTTCAAAAACCATAATAATAGAATTAAATCAAAAAGTAAGTGGGAATTTCTTACCAGCTGTTGGATTAAATCCACCAAATACTGTTTGTAAATACTACTCGCTTTATCTAGATCTAGGAAAATATGACATAGAAGTTGTTACTTCTTGGCCTGTAGGATTAGAAGTGGAAATTATCAATTATGAAAACTATTACCTAGTCTATCATCGTTATGGTATACCTGGAGCAAATTTTAGTTATCAACACGAGATGCGTGAAAAGAGACATCTAATTATTGGTATTACTTCTTATACTGGAACGGGTTCATTTAGTTTGATAGTACGGGATCAAGCTGTAATGAAGCCAAAATTATCTTTTGTAGTAATTCCATTTGTTCTAATTGTGTTAATAACAATAAGATATCGAACTAAGAGTAATTCTCTAGAGGTTGAAAAGGCCCACGAATAACTACTTCACCTGAACCGGGTTCTGCAGTGATTTTCCTGTTTTTCAAAACTACTTCTCCTCTACGAATAACTAATTGTGGCCACCCAGTATGTTTTTCTCCATCATACATAGAGAAACCAGCTTGTGAATGCATATCTGTATCCTTTATCTCACGCTCTTCTTTTGGATCCCAAATGACTAAGTCAGCATCAGAACCTACTTGGATTGCACCTTTCTTGGGATATAGACCAAAAAGTTTAGCAGCATTTGATGATGTTAAAGCTACGTATTTCTCCAAAGAAATCTTCCCTTTCAATACTGCTTTTGAGTGTAACATTGGTAACATTACTTGTAATTCGTTTATACCAGGAACTAATTTACTGATATTCAAATCAGGATTCAGTTTTTGCTCTCGAGTATGTGGAGCGTGGTCAGTAGCGATTGTATGAATAGATCCTTGTTGTACTCCTTTCCAGAGTGCTTTAACATCACTTTTCTCTCGAAGTGGTGGTTGTACAACATACAGTGCTCCTTCTGGTTTGAGATATTCCTCTCGAGTAAGATACAAGAAAATAGGTCGTCCTTCAACAAAAACTGGTAAAGACCGCTTCTGAGCTTCTTGACATACTTTGAGAGCACCTTCAGAGGATAGATGAACAACATAGATTGGAGCGCCTGTTTTCTCACACATCTCAACTGCTTTTTGTGTAGCGACTACTTCTGAAAGAACAGGTCTACTATCAGCATAATATTTGAGAGAACCCTTTCCTTCTGCAATCATTTTCTCACAAGTTTCTTTTATGATTGTATTATCTTCACAATGAATCATTGTTAACATTTTAGCATCTTTCGCAGCTTGGATTGCTTTAACATAGGCATCTGGGTTTGCATCGAAATCATCAGTGACCATGAAAATTTTGATCGTAGAACAACCTTTCTCAGCGAGTTGTGGAATCTCTGCGAGTTTTTCCTCTGTCAGATTAAACAGAACCGGATGAATCATGACATCTGCGATGGCTTCCTTTTGAATTGTTTTTGATTCACGCTCTAAAGTACCAATAGGAGTTTCTTCTTGGTCTGGAACAGAAATACAACCAAGGGTAGTTATTCCACCAGCGAGAGCTGCCTTGGAACCACTTTCAAAATCATCTGACCAACGAAATTCTTTTGGAACATAATCAGGTAACGAAAGATGAACATGTGGATCTATCCCTCCAGGTAAAATCAGTAAATCTTTAGCACTAATTTCCAGTTCATCTTCATTTTTTGGTAGTTTCTTCCCAATTTCAGCTATCTTTTCACTTGAAATTCTGATGTCTGCTTTGTATTGTTTTATGTCTGTAACGATCAAACCATTTCTAATGATAATATTACTCAAGAATCAATCCCGTCCAATAAAATCGCATTACATAGGATTTAGAAAATTAATGTATTTTTTGGAAGAACTTACAGTTTAAATAACCAAGAGTAAACGCATTTCTTTTATCCCGAAAACTATGTAATTTGATTATCAACTCCGGGAGCATTTTACAAATGGAGATTTTTAATGTAGGAAAAAATATTGTAATAACAAATCTATCAAAAATAGGAAGTAATGTTGTTTGCATAAATACTGAAGAAGGTCTTGTCTTTATAGATACTGGAATTCTACTTGATAAGGTGAAACAATTCAGACAAGATATGGAAAAGAAATTCAAGAAGAAAACTAAACAGCTAATAATAACTCATGCACATCAAGATCATTTCTTTGGGATGAAAGCCTTTTTCGATGTTCCAATAATAGCATCTGATGCTAGTCGAAAAATAATCAAGGATAGATTAGCCAAAGAATATGGCGGGGATGGGATAAAGAAAGCACTTGATCAATTTATCGATTTCAAAGAATATTTCGCAAATATGAGGATAAGTGAAGATGATATTATGGAAGTTGTGAATCAAAGTGATATTGCTGTTGAAGTTCCTCAAAAGGGTTACAAAGAAGAACTTGTAATTGGTAGTGAAGAAAACAAAATCATAATTACACTAACTGGCGGTCATTCTCTTGATTCAGCGACTGTTTATCTCCCTTCTGAAAAGGTTCTAATAACTGGTGATGAATTCTACCACTCACAAGTGCCATTATTCGCAGGAATACCAGAGAGTCTTGAAAATTGGTTGAAAGCTCTCAGAAGCTGGGAAAAATTAGATATAGAAACTGTTATTCCAGGACACGGATCTCCTATAGATTTTGAGTATATAGTGAATGGCAGAAAATTTGCTGAGAAAACAATCAAAATAGTTAGAGAACTTAAAGAGAAAAATGTAGAAGTGGAAGAAGTAATCAAAGACGAGAGACTAAAAGATTATTATGGAAAATCCATTTGGATAGATCCTTCTTGGTGGAAGGAATCATTAAAAGCATTGTATCAAATTTTATGAAAAAAAAAAAAATTGAAGATTTTGTCAAATGATGTTTTTGACAAAATTACTTTCTACGTCTTCTAACTATAATAGATATAACAATAATTGAACCAAAAGCTGCAAATGGAAGATACCATTGAAATCCAGGCAGCCCTGCAGGTTTATCATAGTAAAACGCAGGAAGTGTATATCCATTAATTGTTACCTCTTGATTCAATTTCATTTCAAAGTTTTGACCCTCGATAACACCATCATAATCTAATTCAAGTCGATAGCCTTGCATGACACCTGTTGTTTTATCAAAAGCAATTTTGAATCGTTCATAACCCTCTAGCAAGAAACTGTAAGGTGTAGTATAGTTAAGTGTACCATCAACTATCCAGTCAAAAATCATAGCGGCACCAGATTCATCAAAATTTCCATCTATTTGAGTGAAAGTATGTCTTGGATCAGCAGCAATTGGAGACCAATACGATGAATTAGCATAAAATCTAAAAATATCCCAGAAAGCATGGCTAGTGCTCCAGAAGAAATAAAAGTGCACAGTAGGTCCCAAATCAGCAGCTTCTTGTGACCAAGTAGAAGCATAAACCAAAGCATGCTCAACTATGTGTAAGAGTAAACCTCCTAATTGAAATAAATCAGAATCATCATTATAATATGGAAGAAGTGTTGATCCAGCAGTTAAATTCCATGAAACACTAGAGTCTGGAATAACATCTGTAACTTCTACTGTGAAGCTTGTTCCCTCATCATAGGAATCCAAAACAATTCTGTATTTCGATACTGAACTGCTATTGCCACCAAGTTTTATACTCCAGTTTGAAGTGTTTACCTTGTAGGTAAAAGTCTCACCAATAGTGACTTGATAATCACTTTGAACAAAAGCAGTATTAAGGATTAAAAATAAGATAAAGATTGGAATAAGAAGTTTCATTTTTTTCATTTTTGTACCCACCCCAATTTTTCAAAAAACATATAGTAGTTGTATTCATTTAGTTTTCGGATATCTAACAAATTAAATTAATATAGATTGAAATAGGCATATATATTATGAATAAAAAAAAACAGAGGTTGCTACTGGAACTTCCAACTCAAATTGAATCAGATCGACTAATAATTAGGAAATATAAAAAGAGCGACGGGCAAGAGTTATTTGACTTATTAGAACGAAATGATAATAGAACCTTTCTAAAAGAACACGTTGATGAAGCCACTGATGTGAAATCACTAGAAGATGCAAAGAAACGAGTTGTGAAATTATCTGCGGATTGGAAAGCAAAAAATAGATTCGTTATGGGTATTTGGGAAAAGAAAACGAATACGTTTATTGGCAATATTTGGATTGAACCTAAACACTGGGATGTGCCATCCTTTGAGATTGGTTATTATCTTGACAAAGGATATATAGGTAAAGGATTAGCAACTGAAGCAGCTAAAAAGTCTATAGAATTCATTTTTGAAGAATTGAAAGCTCATAAAGTCATCATAATCACTAGAGACTCTAATGAACGAAGTTACAAATTAGCAGAACGCTTAAGGTTTGTGAAAGAAGGTCATTTCCGAGAATCAAATAGAGAAGGCAATCGTCGCTTTGGTTTGTTCTATTATGGAATGCTCAGAAAAGAGTACGAGAAATTAATCAAAGAAGAATAAAAGATAATTAATGCTTTTTTTAATTTAAAATACGAAAGCTTTTTACTATTTCTTACTTTTTCATTAATTATGATTCGTATTGCAGCCATACAAATTTCTCCTGTTTTTCTGGATGCAAAGAAGACATGGGATAAACTAAAAGAGAGAATTATCGAAGCAAAAGCAGAGGGTGCGGATTTGGTTACATGGGGAGAAACACTAATTCCTGGTTATCCACAATGGATTTCTCCATCTGGTGGAGCGAAATGGAATAATCCTCAACAAAAGAAAGCTTATGCTAAGTATTGGCAAGAAGCCCTACATCTAGAGGAAAGCAAGATTATTGAAGACATGAAAGCAACTGCTAAAAAACACAAATTGATGTTTATGGGAGGTATTGCAGAGAAGTTCAGTGGGTCTACTTATTGTACACTATTAACTATAGATCCGAAAGGCAAAATCCTAGGTCGTCATCGAAAAATAAAACCAACTTATGAAGAACGACTTGTATGGGCAGATGGGGATCGAGAGGGAATGAAAACCTACAAATTGAAAGATATCAAGGTTGGTGGATTGAATTGCTGGGAGAATTGGCTCCCATTAGCACGAGCTACGTTACATCTCCAAGAAGAAATGCTTCACATTGCTGTTTGGCCAGGAGGTATTGGTTTAACAAAAGATATAACACGTTTTATTGCTCTTGAAGGCCGTTCTTGGGTTGTTTCTGTTTCTGGATTGCTAAAACCAGAAGACTTCTCACACTTAGATGAATCCGAGTTTCCAATGAAGAAACTAATGATGGAACACAAAGGGTATTGGCAAAGTGGTGGAACAATGATTGTGAATCCAAAAGGTGAAACTGTTGCTGGACCATTGGTTAGAGAAGAAGGGATCCTCTACGCAGATATTGACCCACAGATGGTAATTGAAGAGCGACAAAACCTAGATATTAGCGGTCATTATTCGAGATTTGATCTTTTCAACAAACCATAATTTCTCTCATAAAAGTCCGTAAAAATAAGGTAATTTTTTTAAGGAATCGAGATTAGTTAGAGAGAATAAACAGGTGATAATATGGCACAGGAGATACCAAAAGATAAAATGGGACTAGTTGTTATTGGAGGAGGAATATCAGGGTTAAGTGCTGCTTTAACATGGGCTATTAATCATGACACAAGTAAAGAGCCTGTGTTACTGATTGAGAAGGAACCGAAAACAGGTGGGTATGTTACTTCTTACGAACGGAAAGGATATCTTTTTGACACTTGTCAAATGATTCCCAATATCTCTGAGATACTCGAGTATCTTGGTGTTGATATTGAAATGAAGAAATTCATGGGATACTACTCGAGAGTATTCTTAGTAGACCCGAAAACCGACAAAGTGAAGAAGATAGAATTACCTTCTGGTTTTCGAACGTTCAAAGAAAAACTCAAGAAAGAGTATCCGAAGAATGCTAAGGAAATTGAGAAAT
>JAEOTK010000087.1 GCA_016839875.1 Candidatus Heimdallarchaeota archaeon | reverse complement strand
TTGAAACAGTCTTTGCTTGGCCTGGAATAGGCACGTACTTCCTTAACGGAGCGCTCTTCAGGGACTACCCTTTAATGCTAGCTACGAATACTATCTTCCCCTTTCTTTTCCTAATAGCAAGGCTGTTGACGGACATTACGTATGTCTTTATTGACCCGAGAATCAAGTATTAGTTCAACCAATTTTCTTCTTTTCTTACATTTATTTTCTAAAGAAATAGTATCGCAAAATTAAAATTAAAGGAGTTTTACAAGATTACTGTAAATATGAAAATCAGCTTTGGCAAGATATTCAAAATGTGTTTACTTCCTTTCTTATGGTTAGGAGGTATTCTTCTTTATATTGTAGTTGTCTTTGCAAAGGTTGTCTTTCAAATCTATGAAACATTGATTCCTCGAGGTCTACGAGAACTTGTTCCCATCCTTAATCTCTGGAGAAAATATTTAGTTTATATTTCCAACCTATTTTCAAGTCACGAGAAAATGGAAATGGTCAAGATTGAAGAGGAAATTGACGAACTAATTATCAAAGAGGATCGTATCAATAAAGCTTATCCTATCCAAAGAGGTGTTGGTGAAACCTATGATCATGTTCTCATAATCGTGGTCATTATTGTTGCTTCACTTGTTCTGATCCAAAGCCAAACAACTAATTTTGATGCACTTCTAGATGCGGTTACTAACAGGTTTGAATTTTTCCAAAGATTAGGAGAAACTGCTCGTTGGTTACTTCTAACCGTTATTGCAATCATCTGTTCTACAGTTATGGGTATTCTCTCTTTCATTGCTACTATTACTGGACCTATCTACAGCTTGTTCCACAAATCTAGTCTTCGAATGGTGAAGATTGGAGCTTATAGATTCGCCTCTTACTATCAAAAAGTTGAAGATTTGTTTGCTCTGCCGTATTTAGCTAGCAAAGCTAGCTTCAGTTTCTTTGATGCTCCTCCTATATCTCAAGAAACGTATGAAGAATTCAAACTTGATCTTATGGGTGATCTAAAAAATCTGCGCAGAAGATTCACTAATATTCTTAATCTCGATCCTACTTCCTTATCCGAAAAAGCAAAAGAAGTTTATCGTAGATTCCTTTCTTCTAAATCTGAAGAAAGATTGGATATGACTCAAATCGAGGATTATATCTCTCGCGCTTTTGCTCTCGAGATTTGGCAAAAAGAAACTTCCATGATTCCATGGTCTAAAGAACCAGGATTAGCTTTATTTGCAGAAAGACACAATCTTCCATACAAAGAAGCTAAACAGACTTTTGATTTTGTTACAGTTAAATTACAAGATAAATTCATCACTAAACCTTTTTACAGCTCTATTTTGCTTACAGGTGCTCTAAAAGGTGTTATGGCAGTTGAAAATAAATACGAGATGCCAATGAGTGATATGGAATATAATCAGTTAGCTTTCTCATTAGCTTTGGGAGCTCAAAGATATATCATAGACCATTTTGCAAAACCTAGATTCAGAAGAGGTTTAAGAATCAAACTCAGAAATCTTTCTTATGGGTTAATTGTTCCCTATATTGAACTCTTTGATGCTTTTGTTTCCTATGGTAAACATATTGGTAGTTATTCCAAAAGGAGATTTTCTAAAGGATGGAGTAAAAGAGCTGGAAAGTTTTTGGGAACAAGATTTGCAGAAATTCAAAAAGGTCTATTTTCAATACTTTTGGAGGAAGATGAGACAAAAGATAAAAAAGAGAAACAGAATTTAGCTGAAGCAAAAGAAGTTCTAAAGATGGTCTGGAAGGCATTTCTTTTTCTGTTCAAAGTCATCCTTGCTTTACCACTAAGTATTTACTATATGCTAAAACTCTTCTTCCAGTTCTTTGTAAGTATTTGGCGATTTAATCAACCTGAAGCTAAGAAGAAAAGAAATTTTGAGAAAGATTTAGCAAAGGAATCTATGGTTGCAATGTATGACGAGATATACTCTAAGTTAGTTCTAGAAACTTATTACTATACTTGAAAACTAAAAAATTATATAGAAACAATTTTTCCTATCTCCGGTAATCAATATGTCAGATGAACGATTCAGATTAAGAGACTTGGGTCTGAGAGTGGGAGATCTTGAAGTGGGAGATTTGAATTCTATTACTGATGTGCCTGGAGTTAAAGTAGGTCAGCATACTATCATTGAAGGAGAAGGTAAATTAATTCCTGGAAAAGGACCTATCCGAACAGGAGTCACAGTAATTATCCCCCATGAAGGAAACATCTTTCGAGAGAAAGTTCCTGCTAGTTTTTTCATCATGAATGGATATGGTAAAACTATAGGTTTAGTCCATGTTCAAGAATTAGGAACTATTGAATCTATTATCGCATTAACTGGTACTCTGAATATTCCATTAGTTGCTGATGCTTTAATAGACTATCATTTGCAGGATAATCCAGATATAGGAATAAAAACCTCTACGGTTAATGTAGTTGTAGGAGAATGTAACGATGGTCTTCTCAATGATGTTCAAGGAAGACATGTTAAGAAAGAGCATGTCTTCGAAGCAATAAATAACGCTTCTGTAAATGTAGAAGAAGGTTGTGTTGGTGCTGGAACTGGAATGATAGCATTTGGGCATAAAGCCGGAATAGGCACGTCTTCTAGAAAAATAACTACAGAAAATGGAGAGTATGTTCTTGGTGTTCTTGTGCTATCAAATTTTGGACACAAAGATGATTTTACAATTCTAGGAAAGAAATATTATCAAGAAAATGAGAAATTTGAAAAATTAGAAAAAGAAAAAGGATCGATCATGGTTATTATAGCTACAAATGCACCTCTTAATTCAAGACAACTTAACAGGATAGCAAAGAGAGCTCCTTTAGGTATTTCAAGAACAGGTAGTTATGCTTCATGGGGTTCTGGAGATATAATCATAGCTTTTTCTACAGGTGACAAAATTCTTCATGATAGAAAAGAGCACAAATTTGAAACGAAGATTATTAATGAGCATTCTAAAATCTTCAGTCTCTTACTCAAAGCATCTGTTGAATCTACAGAAGAAGCAATATTAAATTCTCTATTAAAAGCTACTACGATGAAAGGAAGGGATAATAGGATAATTGAAGCTATCTCTATTGAGAAAGTAAAGAAGCTTCATTCATCTTAGCTATTATCCATAAATAATATCTCGAGTAATTTCGTCAAGTGATGCAACACCAGTCATTCGCATAGCTTTTGCAAGTGTTTTCTGAAGAAGTTCAAAGTGTGCTTTTACACCTTCAGCTCCTCCTCCAACAGCTGCTCTTACGATATCTCTACCTATAAGAACTGCTTCTGCACCGACAGCAAGCATCTTCAAAACATCGTAACCGTTCCTGATTCCACCATCAACGAGTATTCTTGTTTTACCTTTAATTGCATCAACGATTGAAGGAAGAACATCTGCTGTTCCTGGAGTGTAATCTAGAACTCTACCTCCATGATTACTCACAACTATTGCAGCTGCTCCAGCTTCAGTTGCTGCGATAGCATCTTCAGGTGTCATAATTCCTTTGATTATTACTGGTAGTTTTGTAGAATTAACTAACTCTTTGATATCTTCAGGAGATTTTCTGAAAACAGGTTTATTGTGAGCTGCCATGATAGTTGATCCACAACCGTCAACATCGGTTCCAACAGCTATAGCTCCTCCTTCTTCATACATCTTGAAAACTTTCTTTAGAACTTCTTGATCTCGAGGTTTGCTTATTTTGACACCCCACCCTTCTCCAACATTACATATTGCATCATAACAAGGCATAAAATCGAAATCGTAAGTATAAGTATCTCCTCTCCATCCTACAGTTCCTGCAGTTTTAGCACCCACAACGGTAGCTTTACAGAAATCTGGTTCTGTAATAACTGCGTCTCCTCCAAAAGAATTTACTCCTGTCACACTAGCACCCATGATTGGCATTGTAAGCTTATTCCCAAAGAAATCGTATTCAGTATTTGGAGAATAATGATCACCAATAACACGCATTTTTAGTTTGATTGCTTTAACTGCATCGAAGTTATTTTTAAAACTCTGACCTGAACCTACTCCTCCAAAACCTATAGCTTTTCCATAAGCATTTCTTTGACAGATTCTCACATCTGCTCCATCACAGTGCTTATAGACACCACAATGACCTTTCATTTTTTCTCTTGCGATTTTTCTATAATCCTCAACAGACATTTCTTTCATCTCTAAATTTGTATTATGCCGAATTAAAGTGTAAATTTAAATCTCTTTACTTTTACCAAAACTAGACAAAATGTTATGGTTTATCGAGTAAAATTCTAGAAACGATTTTAAATAAAATACAATATAACAGAGTAGTGACAGAACACGAGCTAAAAAAAGAATCAATTGCATTCATTGAAACTCCTAAAGAAATCGTTGAATTAATGGTAGCTTTAATCAGTGATAGGTACAAGAATAATGAAGATGTTGAGATCTTAGATAGTGGTTTTGGAAGAGGAGTATTTCTTGAACTGCTTCTGTCACAAAATTTCAAAAACATTGAAGGAATAGAACTAGACACAGAGTTATTTAAGATTTGTAAAAGTAAATTCCCTCAAATAAAATTGTATAATGAAGATTATCTTGATTGGGATCCAGAAAAGAAATTTGATATTATTATTGGAAATCCTCCTTACGCTCATTATAACTCTCTACCACCAGCTGTAAGAAAGAAGGTAACAAAAATTGTATCAAGTAAAGAATCCGATATTTACTATGCTTTCATTATGAAATCTATTGATTTAATTAAGGATGGAGGAGAATTAATTTACATCGTTCCTTATGGGTTCTTCTACAACACTTATGCAAAAATCGTTAGAGAAAAAATAATCAAAAAAGGATTCTTGAATTATATTATTGATCTTGATGAAATCAAATTATTTGAAGGAGAAAATCCTGAAACAATCATTTTCAAATTTAAGAAGGAGCAACCCAAGAAAAATGATAGGACTCAAATTCTTCGTATAACTAGTAGGAAGATTTCGAAAAGAAATATCTTGGAAAAAGGATTAGAATCTATTACTAAGAGAAAAAGTAATGACGCATTCTTCTATGAAGAAAAGAAAGTATTTGTTAGTTCTGATTCAATCTGGACAACTTATCCTGAAATTAAAATCGAATCGTCTATCTCTCTAAAAGAAATCGCTTGGATAGGTGTTGGCTTAGTTTCAGGATTTGATAGGGCATTCATTATCTCTGATGAAGAAATGAAACACTTCACAGAAGAAGAAAGAAGACTTGTTATTAGAAGTGTAAAAGCTATTCATTGTAAAGCTTACTGGACTGAAGGTCATGCAAAATACGTGTTAATACCAGACGATTTGGATTCTGAGGAAATTCTAAAAGAACAGTATCCTAACATCTATGATAAGATATTACCATTCAGAGAGACAATGAAAGAGAGATATCTTCCTTCTGATAAACAATGGTTTCAATGGCAAGCTCTAAGAAATTTCAAGAATTTTCAAAATCATACCAATCGATTGAAAATCTATATTCCAACTCTAGATCGAAGCAAAGTCAATAGATTTAGTATATCACGAGAAGATTTTTTGCCTTCAGGAGATATTTTAACCATTGTGCCTTTGAAGATTGATCCTTTTTTCATCCTTGGTTATCTTAACAGTAATTTCTTTAGAGAATATTATCTATCAGCTGGTGCTCGAAGAGGGCATAGAATATCTTTTACACAGAGAATTATGTCCAATATACAAATTCCACT
>JAEOTK010000086.1 GCA_016839875.1 Candidatus Heimdallarchaeota archaeon | reverse complement strand
GTAATTCAGCTGAAGAGATAGGTAGTCATTTGATGATATCTATTAAAAGGGAAATTTTGGATGAAAAGATCGCTCTAGCAGCTGTAAAAGAGGGTGCTAAATTAATTGAAGAATATAATGTAAAAACAGTAAAATTTACTGAAAAGAAGAAAGAATGGATAATAAAAGCAACAGATAAGGAAAAAGATGAAATCATATCAAAAGTACTTGTTGCAGCTGATGGCGCAGTTTCTAAAATCGCGAGATCTGTGGGAGTAATTAATTCTCCGCCTGATGCTGTTTGTAGTAGTGTATATGTTAAAGCAGGGACTCATGCATTTGAAGAAGATGGAGTTTGTATTTACACTCGTTTCCTTGTTCCTGGTTATGCAGCTATTTTCAAAGAAGCAGATGATGATCTAGTTTTCTGCTGCTACATAATTCCAGGAGGTTTTGCAAAAACCAAGGATTTACAGAGTATGCATATCAATCTTCTACAAGGAGATCCTTATGTTGTTAGGGCAATGGGACCCAAGGCTAATATTGAAAAAATCAAATCAGCACCTCTTCGATTAGGGGGAGAAAAGAGAAGTTATGCTAATCATTTTCTAGTTGTAGGAGATGCAGCTGGACATATAGATCCATTAACAGGGGAAGGAATTCAATACGCAATGGATGCAGGTGAGATAGCAGCTGAAGTTTTGAGAGAAGCTTTTGAGAGCGGAGATTTTAGTGAAAAAAAACTCAAAGATTATCAAAATCTTTGGATGAAATCATTTGGTAGAGATTTTAAATGGTCAGCTAGAATGGTGAAAATTCTAGCTAAAAAACCTATTTTCTTAGATGCTTTTGCTTATCTTTGCCAGAAGAAAGGACCAAAATACATGATCAAGTGGGCAAAGATTATGACAGGTTCTCAATCTAAACTTACTTTCTTTTTACCTTCATTAGCTATTCCTCTATTGTATGCAACTATAAAACTAAGTTTAGCAAAAAAAAGTTAAAACAGCAATTTTCTCTACTCTTTTCTTTTACTACTTGAAGGAACTTTCAAAGCTTTAACCCACTCAGGGATAACTTCGATGAGAATTCTAGTATGAACTTCATTCTTAACAAATTCAAGTGTTTTAGTTCTAGTTTCTTCTTATAGGAAGTATTTCTGAAAGATTAATTTGATTATATCCCAGAATTCTTTAAATTCTTCTTTCTTTCTAATCTTAGCTTTCCCACCTAAACTAACATATGGAATAAAACCAACAGAGTAGTCTGGATATTGAGAAGAATCAGCAACAGATATTCCTATCTTATCATTACCTTTCTCAATTGATTTTGTTTTTGCCATATAATCATCTGATTGAAAGAAATATCTACCTTCATGAAAAATACCCCAAACTGGACACATATGTGGAATTCCAGTATATGGAGAAACAAAAGAGATCGTAGTGATATTTTCTCTATTGTTAATATATTCAATTATTTCTTCATCTTTTAATCCTGGCTTATTGAAAGAAAAACTTTTAGACATTATAATTCCTCTATATTTTTTTGAACAATGTTAAACAAATCCCCCAGCAGTTCTATTTGTTCGGGATGAATTGAAGCTACATTCTTGAGGAAATCAAATAAAAGATTCAAGTTCAGATTCTCTCTCTCGATTATCTCTTCATGTTCAATTAACCACTTACCAAGAATTTGATAATAATCTTTCTTCTTATCACTGTATTGTTTTCCTAAATTCAGAAGATTTTTAGGAACTTGAATCCCAACATGCTTAGCAAACTTCTCAAATTCCTTAAATTGCAGCTTATAATTCTCACACTCTTCATCAATATTGTATACAATAAGATGACGGGAAACTCTCCCGAAGTATTTTGTTTTATTTCGTCCATGTGGTCCTTCATTTAAGGTGGCAACTACTTTGATTAAAGCTAATTCAGTAAGAATATCTATGTGAAAATATAAAGCAGTAATATTAGGAGGTTTGTCATGAGTTTTCTTAAGCTGTTCTCTAATCTCCTTTATATTCAAAGCAAAACGAGTATTGAATTTACCATCAGGGGATTTCTCTTTTACTCCCTCCTTCAAAATTTTAATAATTTCTCTTCTAATTGGATGAGAAAAATACTTCTCTCTAGGTAGTTCTTTGAATTCGAATGAAGGGATTTCTTTCCTATAATCAAAAAGAACTTGTCTATCTTTTGTCATTAATCTTCAACTCATTTAAGCAGACTGTTAAATGCTTCAGCAACCACTTCTTTAGGTTTGGAAATATCTCCGATTATATTTATGTTCTTAATATCTATCTCACCTAATCCTCGTCTAGCAGCTTCTTGAAGAACAGGCATTTCAGTAGGTTCAAATCCTACCAAGTGGGCACCTACAGCTTCTACTGCAAAAGCATCCTTTCCTACAATAAGAATTTCTGGAGTTGCAATAGTTCTTTCATTCTCTTTACCAAGATACACTTTGGTTCCATCAAGAACGGCTAAATCAATTCCACCAATAGCTTCATACATATCTAGAAGAGCGTTAGGAAGTTTATCGTGGAATCTATATTTTTTCTTATCTGGTATTAACCCGAGGAGGTTTTTTATTATAGATCCCATGTTCATCAAATCTTCATCTCCTGTGTTTTCGTATCTTCTAGGGACATGAGTACTGATGAAGATATGAGGTTTGAAAAGTACATGAGAT
>JAEOTK010000085.1 GCA_016839875.1 Candidatus Heimdallarchaeota archaeon | reverse complement strand
ATGATTTAGGGTACGCAATAGCAAATTCTACAGTATCATATTCTACATCCTGGGGAGAAACTGGTAATTTCACAAATAATGCTCCAGAGTATAATTTAACTCTTTCAGCAAATATCACTGCACAAACCTATCATATCGATTTCACAGCTACAGGAGATGAAGTCGAAACTAAATTTATCACTCTTGATTTAGAGATTTTCAATACTTATAGAATTGAAACTTCACAATCGTATCTAGAAGTCAACTCTACAGACAATGCAATTCTCTCTTTCAAAATTATCAATGAAACAGATCCTTCAGAAGGAGTAATTTTCCCAGATTCAATTATTTTGTACATTAACAGTGAACTAGTTTCAACAGGTTACTACACTCAAAGCACTGATGGTGACAATACAGTTCTTTCTATTAGAATGGGATCCTATGGAATAACAGAAGGAACAGCGAATGTGTCTGTTGTTGTAACAAAAGCTGGTTTCAGATCAGGATATTTGAATGATATAGTTAGATTCGATTTTGAAGTAAAAATGATTCCACTCAGTGGAGGTTTTGAATTACCATTCTTTTACTATATTATTATTGCCGGAGCAGCTGTTCTGATATTCATAATGACTCTCTATCTGATAACATCAAGAACCAGAAAGAAAAAGGAATTAGCTTCAGCAGTCGATGTTTCAGACAGATCAAAAATTGTGGGATTATTAGACAGTGTTTTAGCTATGAAGAAGCTGCTGATAATTCATTCAGAAACAAGTCTACCAGTATTTGAACTTGATATTAGTCCAGAAAATCATGTCGAAACAACTTTAGTATCAGGTTTTCTCAGTGTTGTGGCTCAGATGGGTAAAACAATAGGTGGGAGTTTAACAGGTGATATAAGAAAACTTGAATACAAAAATTTCGTTGTTAATAGTGTAAGTTCAAACAGTTATACAATCTTTCTATTCTCAACTGAAGACATCATTGCAGAATTTAACACCAAACTATTTGATTTCATAATGTGGTTTGAATATACTTTTGAGATCAAAGGAGAAACATGGGATGGAAGAACAGAGATTTTTGATGATAAAAGAAAGCTAGTAGAGGATAAAGCAGCTGAAACATTATACCTGTGGATTTATTTCCCTGTTGAGGTATTATTTAAGAAAATGAGTGATATTAAGAAACTAGAGAATATTAATCTCAAAGTGGCTCAATATATAATGAAAAGTGATAAAGCTCTATTGAGTGATATAATTACAAAATTCCAAAATGAAGGCTTAGAAGAAGTGTTGACAACATATTTCAAATTGGTCAATAAAGGATTTTTAAGAAGAAGACAATTTATGTCCTTTTCTTAACTTTGAATAATTATGCAGATGAAATAACAAATCCGTTTTTAGTTGCCTATATTTCATATTTTAAAATACGATAAAGATTTAAAGTATACTAATATCAGTGATAGTGTACTATAACTGGGGTTATATAATTGGGTCATACATCTACAATTAAGGAATTCAAGAAGATTATCTTTTGCTTATCTCTAGTAACTTTGATGGTTTTACCGCTGCTAATAGGAAATTACAATCCTTCTATGATTGAAAATGGTTTTCTATTAAGGAAAATAGATGATTCCTTTAACCCTGATGAAATAGAATCTAATGAAGATCTATTTGACAACCAGTTAAAATTCTCATATACTCCGGTAAATCAAATGAGTTCAAATGGAATGAATTTTAGCATAGATGATGATTTGTTAGCCTACCATTCTTTTGATTTGAATCTTACAAAAGCTAGTTATGTAAGTGCAACAAGTACAGGAAGTTATTCTATATCTGACTTAACTGGTTATACCCCAGAATTGGAATACAATATAACAAGTATAACTGCAATTCCTGAATATTTAGAAATAGAGTATCAAAGAAGTGGAAATGATGATATTGAATTTGGCACTTATCTAGCTATTGCTCAAGAATTTGAGATTACCTGGGAATATGCTGAATTTTATGGTGCCGATATACATTTTGAAATAGATGGTTCTGGTTCTTTAGGAACAAATGCTTTAGAATTATTCTTAGTAAAGGTTGAATCTTCAGGTCTTCCTCCTGATATAACTAATTCTAGTGCTATTCTTTCTAATGACTTAAATGATCCATATACAAACAGCACTCCAGTACCATCAGAAGCTGCAGGTACTTTAACATTTTATGATTTTGAAGATATCATTCTAGAGAAAGGTAAGTATTTTGTGATAGCAAATCTTTCAACAGTTGATTCAACATCTCCTGGTGAAAATTTTGCTTGGGGATACAAAAATGGAGGTCCTTTTGCAGGGAATTCATATGCGTTTGATAATTCAACAATGACATGGGTTAATCGCTCTTCGAATGTTGATTATACTTTAATGCCATATATTTTACCTTTAGATATAAGTCAGCAACCATTTACATTCAATGATCCAGATCAAATAAGCTTAACAGATAATGCTGTGGCAGTAAATGATTTAGATCAGACAATAAATGGAACAGGTCTTCATGATTTAGTATCGAATGTTTCGGTAGAAATCTCATTTAATAATAGTTACAATTTCAATTACATATTTGAAGGAATTTCTAGTTATCAAGCTTCAAACTCAACATTTTCTGATCTTTCTGTTGATTGGGAGATTTTATGGAATACAACATATGTTGATACATCTGCTTATTCCAACATTCAACGGATTCATAAAATACTCACCCCTAAAGATTGGGATGATACAACTTATAGTATGTTGATTAATGGCTCAGATCCAGCACAAGTAACATGGAATGGTGATGGATATTTATGTAGTTTAGATGAACTTCTAGATAATAACAAATACTTTGAAGGACAAATCAAATTTTCAACAAGAAGTCCGAATTATCTCTACTCAACGTCAATTAATGCAGAAAGTTTTAGTCTAGGATCTTGGATAGCGAGTGGAGGTCTTGCAGAAGGACAAAATGGATCTACTGTATCATCAAGTGTTTACATCAAAGATAGTTCTCTTGTAGATGTACTAGATGGGGAACTAAATTTCTCGATATTTGATCCTAATGGAGAAATTATCCCTCTAAAAACTTCTTTACCAGTGAACATCTCCTACAATGATGTAACTAATTATACCATGATTTTTAACACTCAATCAGGAGCAGGAAGATATAATGTAGATACAAAATTTGATCCTTCAGTATATGGAACAGATAGTGAAGGATTTTGGACAGCTTCTTATTTCTGGAATAATGGTACAGAGGTTGGATTCTTCTCAATGCGAATTTTAGTTGTGAAATCAACTTCTTTTGAGTATGAGTGGGAAATAAATCCTGGAAGTGATATATGGACAAATGACTCTTTCTCTCAAATATCAAGACTTAATGGAGAGAACATATCTGTTAGAGTCTATTATTACAACATCAGTGATCCATTTTTCTCTGGTATTGGAATTCCAATAACAAGCGGTTCAGTATCTTATAGTACTACTTGGGAAGACAGTAATTCTTTGACATATATAGATCCTTATTATGAATATACAATCCCTCTCGATGTAATTGCAGCTGACTATGATATTACTCTAGCTGCAGAGGGTCATTTCTTAGAAAATCATACAATTGATTTTTCAACCAAGATTTACCATCTCTTCCAAATTGAAAAAATAGAAAGTGATTCATATCATATTAATTATACAAATTCAGTACCAATAAGATTCAGACTATTAGATTTATCAAATGCTAGTGTTCCAATCTTTCCTGATAGTATTGATGTTTATGGAAATGGTAGCGTGATATCAGCTGATCACTTCGATACAACAATAATTAGTGATACTATTGAGGTTTCCCTAAATACTGGTGATGCAGGATTTGACTTAGGATTTCACGAAATAGAGATTTCTGTTTCAAAATTAGATTATTTGGAAAATTATGGTGTTCCAAATACACAAGCAAGCTTCATTGTTCAAATATCTCCAATTGTTATAGAAATTCAACCAGATACTACAGCAAATGAAGTATTTCACAATAATCAAACTTCAATATCATTTAGACTAATGGATACAAATCATTCAACATTTATTACAGGTGCAACAATACATGCATCTATTGATATAGAGGAAGCCGAAGTAGTAACAGTTTTCGAAGAATCAGGATTGTATACAATTGTTCTTCGTGTTTTCGAACCAACAGTCTCCAGTTTAAACCTGTTCGTCAATGTATCAGTAAATGGTTATGTCTCACAATTGGAATTTCTATTATCATCAGTCGTCATTAAAGTCCCAATTATTCCTACAAATGGAGGAATAACCCCAGCATTAATTGCTGTAATCATAGTTGCAATAGTTGCTGTTTTAGCTACTGTCAGCTTCTTTTTGGTAAGAACAAGATTAGCAAACAGAAAAGAGCAAAAAATTGTACAGAAATCAAGAATCAGGGAATTGTATCAAGCTGTTTTCATGATAAAGAGATTATTAGTAGTTCATCACGAAACTAGCTCTCCAGTATTTGAGTTCGATATCGACACAAGAGTGAATATAGATCCTTCAATCATTTCAGGTGTTTTACAAGCTATATCCACCATTGGTCAAGAAATGGTAGGAGCTAGAACTGGGGTACGCAAAATTGAATACTATGGTTTCGTTATAACTACTGGATCTAGTGGTGCTTACACTGCTTATCTGTTTTCAGATGCAGAATTAGTACCCGAATTGGAAGAAGGATTACAAAACTTGGTAACTTGGTTTGATGTAATCTTTGGATATGAAGGAATTAATTGGCAAGGATCTATGGATATATTCAAAGAATATCATAGTAATATAATGGAAAAGATTGTTGAAGATCTTGATCTGTGGTTGTTATATCCGGTTGAACTAGCACCTAAAGGTTTAGAAAAAATAGATGAACTCGATTCTATTTCAAGACAAATAGTTCTGTTTCTTGAAAAGAGAGGAAAAGCAAGTGCAGCTTTGATAATAGACCAAATGAAACAATACGAAAAGGAAGAGGTTTTAAGCGTTTTATTCAGTTTGGTGGAAAATGAATATCTAAAGAGAAATATAACAGATAACCCCTAGTGCTGGAATTAATACCTCATGTAAATATTTTTATTTCAATTTTATTCCGTTTTGACTGAGGTTTTCAGATGACAAAAATGTTATTTGTAGTTTGGACAGCAAACAAAGGAATCTTTACTCATATATTGATGAACCTGATTGATCTAAATGATAAAGGTCACGAAGTTGGTTTAGTCTTTGAGAGTGAGGGGTGTAAACTGATAAAAGATTACTATGAAAATAAGAATGACAAATTTGAAAAAATAAAAGAGCTGAAATTAATAACTTCAGTATGTAAAGTATGTGCAAAATCTATGGGTTCTCTTGAAATAGCTGAAGAACAAGGTTTACCAATTCATGATGATCTATTTGGTCATACTCCTCTCGAAAAGTGGATAAGTCAAGATTATCAAATAATATCTGTTTGAAATACATAGGCCTTTAGATGATTAAGTCCTTGAGTAAGATTAAGACAACTCCTCCAATCGTTAGAATCACTCCAAGAAAGCCCACTATGTTTATTTTTTCTTTGTTCAAAAACCAAGTGAAAGGTAGAGCAAATAATGGACTAGCTGCAGCAATTAAGGACATTAGTGGAGCTCCGGCAACTCTTGTCCCCTCTGCATATAGGAATGCTGCTGCTGATGTTCCTATTAATGAAGCGATTAACAGCCATATCCAAGATTTCCTATCCCATTCTTTCACTTTAGCTGGTTTAGGTAATCTCCAGGCAAAAAGAACTAAGATAAGAGCTGCAATGGGAAATCTAACTGCATTTCCAATTAGGCTACTTGCGGCTTCTTGATTTAAAGCAGTACTTATCAAATCAAGAGCTTTCTTTGTATACACTATGCCCAATGCCCAAGAAATAGAAGCTAATAGGCCAATCAAAACAGAAAACCAAACTGAACTGAAAAATTTTTTCATTCTGCCTTGTTCTACTTCAACTTTCTGTTCCATCTCATTATTCACAGTGACTTTTTCACTTAAATCTTGAGCCTGACTTTTTGCGATTAGGAGTACACCTCCTATAATCAAAACGGCTGATATATAGAAGAAATAATGAATTGTATCCTTGAGAATAATTACCGAGAAAAGAAAAGTAATTAGCGGGAAAGTCATTGAAATCGCTAATGCTTTTGTAGTCCCCAATAGTTCTTGAGCTTTGAGATATAATGTGTCACCGAGTACTTGAGCGAATATAACACTGATCAAAAGATATAACCAAATCTCTTTAGAAAGAGTGAAAGCTTCATCAAGGAAGAGCATAGCTCCTGCTATAATAACAAAGGTTATTGCACCTATTGATGTTCTTACTGCATTTATTTGAACTGGAGAAGCTATAGTTTCAACTTTTCTAATCATTGCATTTGATATAGAAAATAGAAGAACAGCAAAAACAGCTATGACTTCTCCTGCCATAGTCAGAAGTAGATAAGCAAGTTTTTTACTATTTTGGTAAGGATAGTTGAATTATTATCATTTTCTTGTTATTTTGAAGACTACAGGATTCTTATAGTCAGGACAACATACTGTTATACTATCTTTATTCTCTTCCCAGGGAAAACATCCCCCTATCCTGACACCTAAAGCATAAGGATAGATGGAGTGAAAAGCTGCAGCGCAAATTTTTCCTCTATCTTCGGGATAGTTGAATTTGTCTCCAACTTTATGACCATAATTACAGGTACCTGCTTCAAGAATTTCTACAATTTCGATTTCAACTTCTTTTTGAGACATGATGAATTCCTTCTATTATTGTGGTTTAATTCCATAGAGTTTTTCTCTAATATCTTGATCTGTCCAACCTGATATCCTTTTGAATATCCAAGTAACTTGTCCAAGATGTTGGCTCTCATGATGGATGAGACCTGCAATAGCTTTACTTCTGGGTCTTGGTCCGAAGCCTGAATCAAGCTCTTCTTCATGTTCCTCTGGAGTCATTTTTTCTATTCCCTTTTTCACAGCTGTTGAAATCCTTTCAAAATCTTCTTCAAGATCTTCTAGAGAAACGGTATCTTCAGGAAGAGTTCCATACTTGAAACCTAATTTTGTGTCTTCAAACTTGACATTTGGTATCAGATTTTTGAACCAGTTTAGTGTAGAAAGTAAATGTCTGAAGGTTAGTTCAGCAGACCAAGTATCCTCTGTATAGCTTTTGTGGAAAACTTCTTCATCAACTAATTTGAATAGCTTGAAATATAGAGCTCTATCTTTCTCTATCATTTCATAATAATCTGTTAATGTAAACATAATTGGCCGATTACTTTTTTATATTTAAATTTGTAGTTTAACTTTTCACTTAAAAGAACGTAGTAATCCATATTACCCAGTAAATAACAATGAGAACTACACCTATCGCACTTGGGATTTTCTTCTTGCCTTCTAGCAATTTAATTGCTGATGCATTTACAGCTCCAAAAATTATCATGAAAATTATGCTTGCTGCAGTAGCTACAACTTTCAAATTGAATAGAAAAACGAATATCAAACTGATTACACCTGAGATTGTTATTGCTCTTGCTGGTACTCTTGTCTTTGCATTAATTTTTGCCATTGCTTTTGGAATAACTCCCTCATAGGATAACATGTAAGATAAACGAGAGGATCCAAGTAATGTGGCATTTATAGCAGAAGCAGCAGAGATTATAGCTGCTATTGCCATTATCCATCCTCCTGCATTTCTGAAGAAAATAGAAGCTGAGTAAGTTAGAATAACTTCAGACATCTCATTTAGTTTAGGAAATCCTAATCCTAAATTTTCAGGTTGCATTCCTAGAACACCTACTGTTACAATTGCCACTGAAACATAAAGAAATAGAACTATTATTATGGATAGAAACATACCCATTGGTAAATCCTTTTGAGGATTTTTCATCTCCTCAACAGAATTTGAAAGGATCTCAAAACCTTCCATGGAAACAAAGATTAGCACTGAACTCGAGATTAAAGGTAAAACTCCGTTAGGTAGAAAACCTGGATTGGTAAAATTCGAACCTTTGATAGCAAAAATACCTACTATTACGTAAAGTAACAATATTGCCACTTTAACAAAAACTAGGATATTTTGAGTTCTACTAGATTCTTTGACTCCAATCAAGTTTATACCAATAAACAAACAAACACTGAGAATTTGGTAGATCATTGTATCAATTGGAACCTGATACATTGGAAGATTTACAAGAATATTCTCTCCCCCAGGAATAACTTCACCTAAATAGAAACCAAAGGTCATTGCATACAGACTAACTGAGAAGCTATACCCGAACCACAAAACAATTCCTAAACCACCAGAAAACCACTTTGATTTGAAAGCTTCTCTAGCATAAATAAAAGCTCCTCCAGCTCTAGGATATTTCAATGCAAGATGAACATAGCTATAAGCTGTAAAGGAACTAACAACACCTGCTAAGATAAATGCAATAAACGCTGCGGGACCAGCATCATAGATTACAAGACCAAGAACACTAAAAACTCCTCCTCCGATAAGGGCACCTACAGCTATTCCTAGTGCTTCTTTGAGCCCCAACTCTTTTGATAGTTCAACAACGAGGGTACTTTCCTCATTATTTTCTTTGTCCTTAGCCAAGAGAATCCCCTTGAATGACCAATTTTCAGATGTGAATTTATAATATTTTAGGTTATTCGTGGAATTACTTTAAAGTTTAAATTACTTCTAATTCAAGCGTAGTAAGATTAGAAGAGTTTTCCACCTTTTTCATTATATATTGTGTATTTTCGTTTAAAAATGCAGAACAAAATTCTACAAAACTGAACCTCTGAATAGAACTAGATAAGTTATGAAAATTGCAACTGTTATAGCTAACAAACCCCATACTAATTTCCTATTCCACATAGAAATGTATTTTCCATTACTTATACCAAATGGAATAAGTGAAAACATAACAAAAAATAGCATAAAGAATGGAATAATAGATAGACCGAATAAGACATAAGGTGGATAAAATTGGAACACTAATGCAAATATAATGAATACTTGCCAAAATAGAATCCATACAATTCCACTTAATGCAGTGATTCCTTTTTGCTTTGAATCTGATTCCACATCTCTGAAAACTAAGTAACTTGGAATTAACATAATGGGTGCTATGATACCAAAAAGACCAATTAATAGACCTTGTTTCCAGATTACATTCCCACTTCGAATGTTCTGTACTTTTGCAAAGTAATTCTGTAGTACAAGATGACCTCCATAGATAATTATGATGCTAACAAAGATTGTTAATAAGGTCCATAGGAATTCAACTGACAAAGGTATTTTTGAGTATAAAGTCAAATCGACCATAGAGTTTAGAGTTACAATTATACTAATGTAAAAAGTAGCAAAAAGAACATTATAGACATTCTTTCTAAAAGCAAAGATACTGAATAGAGAAGAACGAGTTAGAAATCTATCTTGTGATTCAAGTTGTATAGATTTCTGTTCAATATCTTGAGGTGTATGGTACTTCTTGCGATCTTCTTTCTTACGCTTCTTTTCATCAATTTCCACTTTAGGTTTGAATGGAGCTGCTTTTGCCTTTTTATACTCCTCAGATTGATATATAGAAATTCTTGGACAATCGTGCTGCTCTGGTAATCTATGTTTACCACAGTAATATTGTTCACATAGTTTACATTTGAAAGGAAGAGATTCTTCTTCTTCCTTACAATCAGGATAAGTGCAGCCTTTCATTTCTAAGAGACCTTTTGTAAAAGTGCTTAAAGCATTTTGCTTACATCATATGATGAATGCATACACCAGTAGTTAGAAGTTTATCTCTAATTTTACTGGATAATGGTTTTGTGAGTTTCTGCCACCAATCAAGCTTAGATTTTCCAATTATAACTAAATCAGGTTCATCTTTACCTGAGATAAATTCTAATGATGAAAGAGCTTTATGACCCAAGAAGAATTTAGGTGTAATTAGTTGACCAAAAATATCAGCGTAGGTTTTTGTGTAATCTCGAAAAATCTTTTCTTCACGTTTGATTACCTTTTCATTTTTTGCTCCTTCTAATGGAAGCGTTTCAGGTACTTGAGCAATATGATAAACCTTTATTTTTGCTCCTTTCTGAGGAGCTGCTATTGCCGAAGCCCATCTTAGGAGAAAAGGATCTCTGCTAGAGTAAGGTAGAAGCACTGCTATTTTCTTTAGTTTATCAGAGATTTTTTTGATATTTGGGGGAAAGACCTGTAACACTTCAGTGTCAATATGTGGTATGATTCCAGTAGAAACACTTCTTGTGGTAATTTTATCTATAAGAGTAGGTCTTCTTCTCCCAGACATAATAACAAGATTGTGACGGTGTTTTTTCCAATAATCAATTATTGCTTTGTTTACATTTAGGTGTTTTTCTATAACTACATTATATTCAATTTCAAATTTATCTAATTTTTTTAGATAACCGTCAATGCTATTTGAAATAGAAGTACCTATATGAAGGAGATCTATTTTTGCTCCATATTCATGAGCAATAAAGAAAGCTATCTCGAATCCCATACACTCAAATTGATTCCCACCAACAGGAACTAAGATTTTGTCCAGATTAAGGAAAAATTCATCTTGAAAATCTGGATGTATGTGTTTCGATAACTTTGTCATTCTCTTATTCGAAAACATAGCAGCTTCATGTAATATAAGTATTATTCTTAAATGGTTTAAAAATAAATAGGAGAATTAGATGTTCTCCCTTAAATCAATTATATCCTCAGATGATGGTCCAGTACCAATTATTGAAATCTTAACCTTTGTTTCTTCTTCTATTCTATCTATGAATTCCAAAGCTTCTCCTTTCAAAGAATTGATATCATTAGTTTTAGCTGTTTCTGGATATATAATATCTAATTTAGTTAGAGCAATCTGTGTAGCTCCATTTAGACGAACTGCTTTTTTAGCGAGCTCAAAGTTGAATGGAGCTGCTCTTCGAAGACGACCTGTCACAGCTCCATATTCTGTCCATCCTCTTTTTTCTACCTCTTCGACCGATAATTCACCAGGTAACTCTCCTGTTCCAACTCTTGTTAGGAAAGATTTCAGAACAACTATGACATCAGAAACCTTTGTAGGTCCAACTCCTAAATCTGAACAAATCGCAGCTGCAGAAACATCTTTTGATGTTACATATGGGTAGGTTCCATGAAATAACGAAAGAAGAATAGCTTGACTTCCTTCTCCTATTACATTTTTACCTTCATCAAGAGCGTCATTAATTTCAACACTTACATCTGTGAGATAAGGTTCCAACATTGGGATATCACGAGCAATTTTTAGTTTTCTTAAAGCTCTATCCATATTAGCTGGACCAGTGCCACTTCCTGTTGATCCAATCTTATCCTTCAGATGTGTATTTGATGAATCTATTTCACGATGTTTTTTCTCGATGATTCCAGATTGGTAATCTACCCCTATTCTATCTTGGGTCTGTGTATCTTTTATTTCACGAAAAAGTACATCAGGATCTACTAAAACACCAGCTCCAATAAGTAAACGAGTTTCAGGATTTCCAAAACCTGAAGGTATCATCCTCAATTTGTATTCCTTACCCTTTATTTGGATTGTGTGTCCAGCATTTGTTCCAACTCCTGCCCTAGCTACAATTGCAGGATCATCTGATATAGCAAGATAAGATAATATTTTCCCTTTTCCTTCATCTCCGAAAGCTCCCCCACACACAATATTGAATGACATACATATACAACTTTGATAACTCATTGTTAAATATTTCACATTCCTGTTGACCTATCAAGAAGGATAAAATCCGTTTTGCAGAAAACCTAATAAACTACCTTTCCACGGTTATCTTGAACAAGATGTCCATCTTTGGAGCTGTGAAGATTGTTTTGCTAGGTGACTATGCAACAGGTAAAACAACTCTTAAACGAAATTTTATGGGATTACACCTAGATGAAGTATATATGAGTACATTAGGTGTTGATTTAGCGACTCATAAGCATAAAGATGAGGACATGGAAATCACCTTTCAGATCTGGGATTTAGGTGGACAACCTGAATTCAGGAAATTACGAGTCAAACAGTATAAAGGAGCAGAAGGTGGTTTATTAGTTTTTGACAAAAGTCGTCCTGAAACCTTTGCAAGCCTTAATACTTGGTTAGCAGAGTTGAATTCATCTCTTTCTAGAAAAATACCTGTTTTAGTTTTAGGAAATAAAGATGATCTTCTTGATGCTGAAAATAATCAAACTTTCAATGTTCAAGCAGAGCAATTTGTCAATGAAAATAAAGATTTCTTCGAACATGTAGACTTAATTGATTTCTACTCAACTTGTGCTTTAACTGGTTCAAATGTCTATCAAGCATTTCTTGATCTGGGAAGAATAATTATCAGAAAGAAAAGTGATGAGTTAAAGATATAACGAAAGAAAGCATTAAAATATGTGTATTTTCGAAAGAAACAAAACGATTGGTTATAATTATGGCTAATGGAAATGGTCTGTTCGATTTAGGTTCAATTGTATCAATGCTAGCACCAATCTTGATATTTGTTGGGTTGTATGTTGCATTTTATATCTGGGGTAAAATAGCTAATAGACGAAAGAAAGAAGATCATTTTGACAATGTTCTAACTGCAATAGATCCCTATATCAACAATTATTCTAGAAAAGATCCAAACGACAGACAAGTAGAGATTAGATGTCAATTGAATGATGAGTTTCAAGTGAACAGTGCATCTGCTTGGTTAATATTACTTCCAAGAACAAGCTTTCCAACAATGCTTGTAGATGGATTGTTTTTCAGAAACAAAGATTCATTTGGTTTAGCTGCTAATTTCAACGTCAAACCACGAGTATTGTTTGAAGTAATTCCATATCGACTTAAATCAGCAATTAGAAAAGATTTTGATTATTTAGTTGAGATTGATGATGTCCCAACACCAGACTCCGAGATAAACGAGAATTTCTTGATCAAATCTAACAGAGGAAGAACTATAAATCAATTGATACGAAGTAATATGTTTCTCAAGAGTTTGAAGCATTATCCAAAGGAATTACAATGGATTTCATTAAGAACAGACGAACCCCATTTCGAACTAAAATTTTCCATAACCAATCAACCAGCAGATCTTCTAGCATTAACTAAATTTGCTTTTACAGTACTAAAGTTCTTCTCTACAGTTACAGAAAAAACCAAAGATTTACCTGTGCCAGTTGTTCTGAAGAAAGAAGTAAAGAAACTCTCTGAAAAAGAACTAGCAAAGCAGGAGAAAGAGAAAGAGAAATATCTCAAAGAAAGAGAAAAACGAAGAGATAAATCTCGTAAAGAGGAAGAAAGAAAAGCTAAGAAAAGAGCAAAGGATGAAGAGAAAGCTATGAGACGAGCTAAGTAAGTTCTATCTCCGTTTATACAGATAATTTATATATCTGTAAGAGTTAGAAAAAATGAAATTAATTATATTTCAATATTCATCTATCATTCCAACTATAATATCTATTTTAGTGATACATCACATTAAGGGTAGTTTAGAATGACAGAAAAAACAATGAAAGTAATTGTTGACAGCACATGTGATCTTCCAGAAGATTTAGTGAAAAAATACGACATTGATATCGTCCCTGTTTTTGTTCATCATGAAGGGAAAAGCTACGCTGACAGATTTGAATTAACTCCAGATAGTTTTTACGATATATTAAGAAATATAGAAGAATTACCAACTACTTCTGGAGCAACTCCTAAAGATTTCTTAGAAAGTATAACTGAAGCACTGAAGGAATACTCCTCAGTATTTATTACTACACTTACATCAAAACTTTCAGCAACTTTCCAATCAGCTCGAGTTGCTGTAAAAAAAGTTAAAGATAAACCAGTTCATCTTCTTGATTCAAAGTTCGGCTCAGGGGCATTGGCTTTTCTTTCTCTTGCAGCTGCAAAACTCTCAAGAAAGGGAGTTCCTGAAGAAGAAATCATTAAGAAGGTTGAGCAAATAAGAAATGAATCATTTCTGGTTGGTTATGTTGATAATTTGGATAATCTGAAAAAATCGGGAAGAATATCTAATCTGAAGTATTTCATCGGAAATCTAATTAGAAGTAAACCAATTCTAGAACTCAAGGAAGGTATACTTGAGGCAGTAGGAAAAGCATCTGGAAAGGAGAAAGCACAGAAGAAAGTAATTAATGAAGTTATAAAAAGAACTAATAAAAAAACCACTTATGATATAATGATCACTCATGGTGATGATGAAGAAGCAGCAAAACTCATAATGGGTAAATTAGAAAAGAAAATAACTTTTGATGAAAAAATAGTTAATTTTTTGACCCCAGCCTTAGGAGTACATCTTGGAATAGGAACAGTAGTGGTTTCAGTAGCACCCAGTCCTCTCTAGAAATTAATCTTAAATCTCTTTAGCTTTAAATTCTAAAGCTTTTTTGATAACAGGATAGATGAAATTAGGAATATCTGATGCCATTAATCCATCTCCAAATTCCATTGCTGCTAACTCACCTGCTGCTCCTGAAATATATGCTCCTAAACATGCTGAAATGAAGATATCATTTGTAACTGAGAGTAAAGTGGCAATAATCCCTGTCAACACATCTCCAGTACCGCCAACTGTCATCCCAGGATGGCCTGTTGTGTTTATTTTTGTTCTTAGTCCATCTGAGATTATATCATACTGACCTTTTAGCAAAATTGTTGTATTCCACTTTAAAGCTGCTTCTTGAACAATCTTAGCATTTTCTTCCACATCATCTGCAAGCTTGATATTGAATATTCTGTGGAACTCACCTTTGTGAGGTGTAAGAATGGTTTTGTGATATTTTAATAGAAATAGGTGATCTTCATTCATCGAACTTAAAGCACTTGCATCTATGACTATTTGTTTCTCTTCTTTATGTCTTAACAGCTCTAATAATGTCTCTTTTGTCTTTTCTGAATCCTTCATCCCTGGACCTATGACAAATGTTGATCCATCTAATCGAGGATGGTCAAACATTTCTAAAATATCTCTTGGTTCAATTTCATCTTGATGAGCTGGAATGGTAATAAAATCAGGAGCAAAAGATGCAACTGTTTCTCTTATATTTGAGGGTGTCAGAATAAAAAGCAAATCTGCACCTGTTCTGAAAGCTCCTAATGCTGATAGAACTGGAGCACCAAAATAATCTATAGAACCTGCTATAACAGTTACAACACCATTTTGTCTTTTATGACTATCTTCTTTCCTTATCGGATAAAACCATTTTAAATCCCCAATCCCTACATGCTTTTCTGATTCTTCTGGAATTCCAATGTTTCTGATAACAATTTCAGACTTCTCAAAGTCTCCTTCTGCTATTTTGTTTCTCCCAAGACAAATTATCTTCTGGGGGTTCTGGATAAACAAATGATTATCGCTTTCTGGATTGTATCCTGATGGAATATCTATTGTAATTATGTTGCCTTTGTATTGCTCATTAAGCCACTCAATTATGGATTTGTAAGGTTCACGTGGAGCTCCTTTTATTCCTATTCCTAAGAGAGCATCAATTACTAATTCATCATCATCAATTTGATTTGTTAGTTTTTTGATATCTTCAGGCTGCTTTATTTTGATCCATTTTTCATCAGGTAGAATCTCTTTGAGTTTTTCATAATTTTTTTGAGATGCTTGTGAATCAAATTTCTTCTTGTTTCCAAAAAGAATTATTGAACAATCATATTTTTTTTCGAGTAGATATCTCGCTGCAACAAGTCCATCTCCACCATTATTCCCAAAACCAGTAAGGATAACAATCTTCTTACTTGGGGATTTCTTCTCGAATTCAATAATTTCCTCTGCAATTACCTTTCCTGCAGTCTCCATCATGTTATGAATTGTTATTCCTGTAGCAAAAGCATTGTCTTCTAATGCTCTAGTCATTTTAATGGTGAATCTTTCTTTAGGTTCTTTATTCATCGATAAAGTGTTATTTTGCCTTCTTATAACTCTTTTTTATATTAACTGAAAAGTTGAAAAAAATGGGAAGAATTAAACAATTCCCAAATATTTTCTTGCTTTCTTGTGTTCTTTATCAAGTTCATCAGTCAATTGGGAATTAAACTGATTCCCAGTGTCTACTAGTTCTTCAAAATCATTGAAAGCTGTTTCAAAAGAGTTCAAGGAATTTGAAACAAGTTCTATCTCCGTGTTACCATTATCAATAAATAACACTGTTTTACTCAGATTTGAAGCAAAATTTTCTAATAAGACCATTGCTTGTTTTTCCTCCTCACAGAGTCTTAAAATCTTCCGTGGAGTCTTTAGAGGAAAATCTAAGCCTTCCATCTCAATCATCAAATCCATTCGTTCTTTGTTTATTAACTCCATCACTGAAAAGAGTTTTCCAAGAGATGAGAGAGAGGATAAGATTTCGTCTTTCTTTGAGGACCCATTGTTCGATTTCAGTGCTTCTGATACGTTACTGTTTACTTGTTTTCCTAACT
>JAEOTK010000084.1 GCA_016839875.1 Candidatus Heimdallarchaeota archaeon | reverse complement strand
TGATGTAATTAGTCATTCCTCAATGAAGTAAAGATAATTTCTTTCCATCTCGTTTTTCAATTTTTTTTCGAGATAAATCATATAGAAATATCATGAGAAGATTTCCAATAAAGAAGCAGATTAGAGGTACTCCTGCCATAAGGAATTTTATCCCCATTTTAGCACTTTCAGATTGTGCAGATAATAGGGGATCAAACCCAGTGAAATTAAGCACTATTGTGATTAAATAAGATTCAAAAACTATTGCAATTCTGCTTGTAAATCCGAAGAATCCATATACTAATCCCTCTCTATTTTCTCCTGATCTTTCTTTATCATCATCTACTACTTCAGAGATTAAGATATCAGGTACCAATAGAAGACCAGAGAGTGCTAAACCTACGAAAAACATCGCCAATAATACAATCCATGTCCATCTCTCATTTGCGAAGAATAGAGGAATTAGAGCTAGCGAGAACATCGTACCACAAATAATAAACACAAACTTTGGCCCTCTTTTCAATGATACTTTTATCCAGAAGTAGAATGTGGCTATTCCTACTCCAAATGCTATGGCATTGAAAGCTGTTTCAAATTTTGGATTTTGTAACAAGACCCATTTATTCATGTATCTCATCATAGCCATTAGTATGAGAAAAGCAATATTTGAGAAACCAAGAGCTAAAGCAAAAGCAATGAGGTTCTTGTTTTTCAGTACCCTTCCAATCGCTTTGAAATAGGGTATCTTCTCTTCCTTAGATTCTTCCGTTTTTTGAGCTTCCTTTTCTTCTCTCTCTAACATTAAATCTTTGTCTTGACTACCATAAAGTGAGACTAAAAATCCAACGAAAACAATTCCCAATAGAATTAAGACAGGTTTTTGATAAGAATAAATATCACCATAGGTAATGAATAATGGTGGAATAATCAGTGCAAAAACACTCCCTAACATTCGGATTGTTTGTGTTAATGCAGCAACATAGTTTCTGTCTTTAACATCTGTGAATTTCTCTGGAAATAATGATTGCCAGGACAATAACACCATAGTGAAGAGAGTGTCAAAAGCAAGTAGAAAGAAAATCATGTAGAGAAAGATATAGAATTGATTTACTGGTTGAATATATCCATAAAACAATACATTGACGAAATACTGTAGAGGTTTCATTTTAACAAATTGCGTAGCAAATCCTATACCGCTTGAATCTCCTAACATTCTAGCGATTCCTATTCGACTTACATTTAGATTTGGAGGAATGAACCACATAGCAGCGAACGTTATCATAAAAGGTATGAATCCAAACAGGATAAACGGGAATCTTCTGCCAAATCGTGTTCTAACTTTATCAGATAGCAATCCAAAAAGAGGATCATTTAACGCGTTCCAGATTGCATAAATTGTCATTACAATAGGAATGTAATAGAGACCGAGAAGTACTTCATCTGTGTAGAAATTGAATACATTTACATTGAGAAAATTAATCATTATACCATATGGCACGGCTAAACTACTATACGAAACCATCTTCAGAATTTTCTTTCTCTTCTCATCCAGCAAAGTAGATTTTGGTTACGCAAACTTCTATAAAAATATATATGCAAAGTTAGTTTTTTCAGCCATTAATGATTTTATTTCTTATTATGAACATCTGATTTTATTAGTTCAGGATGTACAAAATTCAAAGCATCTTTGACTTGTTCTTCGCTTGGAGATATATCTAGAAATTCTATTAGTTCTTGGATTTTTCTTTCTGAATCGTTAATGAGATCATCCAATTCCATTGTAATATTCTTCTTACCTTCAACAAACTCTTCAATTCTTCGATGAGCATCTATTGCTACTTTGGTTAGAAATTCTTGATTATGCCAATAGAAGCCATATCTGAAAATAACATAAAACGTTCTCAACGCAAGAGGAATCCAATTGTAAATCTGTTGATAGGAATATTCAAGTGCGATCTCTTTCCACCATCGTCCAGTTCTACCAGCTTTAATCTGTGAATTTGCTACACTTTCTGGAGGTCTTCGTAAGAATATATAATATGGATTTTTCAAATGCTGATGAAAGAATGGAATAGTGTAAATCAAAACTGCTTCCTTCCAACCCCAAAGTTCTTTCTCTTTTGATCTAATTAGTTTAACTAGTTTTTTTTCATAACGCTTGACTGCTTTCTCTGACTTAGAATCATCTTTGTTCAATCTATTATGATACATGATTAGTCTTCTAGATCCAAACATTATTCTATGGAACATTTTCTGAAATTTTTGATCTTCGTATGAACCAAATTTATTGTCATGGGTCTGAACCATTAGTTCTTCTTCATCATCTCCCATTACTACACCTAATCGATGAAGGATACCTGCAAGTAGAGATGATCCACTTCTTGGTTGAGTAAGGATAATAACAGTTTTCATTGAAAGCAAAATATGTGCTCATTATTTAAGGAATTCTGAAGAGACTTTTCAGCAATAAAATAATTACAGTTATCAGTTCTTTCCAAGCATGAATAAATCAATTACTTTCTTTGAAGCTTCAATTACTTCTTTTGTGATTTCACTCATGAACTCGAGCGATTGAACTTGTATTCCTATCAAGGTAAAATCTTTCTTCCCTTCTTTAAGGATAAGTTCTATTTGATTGTAAGGGATAGTATGTGTAGAGATTGATTTTATCTTTGAATTAACTGATGAGGATAATAATATAGAACCAGGTTTTGCATCAAAATCTGCTGCATCAATCAAAACTACATGCTCGAAATCATCATTATCAAGAATATGAAGTAAAAATACAGATATGTCATCTTCTTCTGTTGAAAAAACGTTTTTTGGATATAGTTTGGCTAGTTCATCACCAATTAGTAAACCTACTCCATCATCACCTCTATCC
Source organism: Candidatus Heimdallarchaeota archaeon (assembly GCA_016839875.1). The sequence continues at coordinate 10,778 of JAEOTK010000084.1, read as the reverse complement.
CTATTTCCCATACATATAAAAGCAATAAATTTTGGATCTATATTTTGAAAAAAAGAAGAGGGGGGTGACAATTATTTCTTCACCAATTTAACCATATGACAGCTGCATGAAATACAAGGATCATATGCTCTTGCTATCATCTCAAGATTCAGTTCAGTATCAGGATGATCTTCTTTTAGCAGTTTTTCAGCTGCTACTTTGATGTATTGCTCTACATCATCTAAGAACTGAGCTGTAGGTGTAATAATGTCAGCATTTACAATCTTCTGATCTTTGATTTCGTAGGTATGATAGAGAATTCCTCTTGGAGCTTCAACAGCTGCTGTAGCAAAACCATCTTGCACTTCAGGAACAACTATTTCCGCATCTGGTAAAGTCTTAATCTTTTCAATAAGTCCAGGAATCTCTTCAAAAGCCCAGAGAGTTTCTATTGCTTGTGCTAGGTTATTGTATATTGGATTGAGTTTCCACTTCTCGTTGTAGTATTTGTCATATTTCTCTTTGGCTTCACCTGTCAATCTGTCTCCTATAAGAACTAATCTTGCTAGAGCACTAACAGAGAAAGGTTTGTTATTGTATTTAGAGCGTTTAGCATAACTATGAGATACAACTCTTTCATTTGTTAGATTCTTATAGTCTTCAACTGGGTATTCTTCACCAGTTGATATGAGTATTGAGTCACCTTCAAATCCGAATTTACCATCAGGAGGATTACAACACATAAATGTAGTTTCTCTTTCACAATAATCTGGAATTTCTAAGGTTGCCATTACATCAATGAATTTTGAAATCCATTCTTTGTATTCTACAGCTTTTTCTGCAAAGTAGTCTAATTCTTCATCTGTTGGAAATCGACCGAATCCTCCGATTTGTGGATTTTCACCATGGATCTTTCTGCCCATCAGAAGTTTCATGAGCTCTGTTCCATATTTTTTCATTGTAACAGCTTCAATTACTGTCTCTTGATGAGTTGGAAGCAATGCAATAGCTGAAGGTTGCTTAAAGAAGTCTGGTACTGCAAGAAAATAAACATGTAAAACATGTGATTCGATATACTCACCGAGATGCATCAAGTGTCTTAACAATTTAACTTTCTCTGGAACTTCTACCTTGAGAGCTTTTTCTATTGATTTAATAGCTACGTAGCGATGAGAGACTGTACAGATTGCACATATTCGTGCAACTAATGAAATATCTTCGTGGATTGTCTTTCCTCTAACTAAAGCTTCTATCATTCTTGGTCCTTCAAAGATATCAACTAAAACATCCTTTACTTCATTGTTTTCAACAATAACTTGAATTCCTCCATCTCCTTCCACTCTTGCTAGAACTTCAACACTTAAGTCTTTCATTTTTCCATTCCTCCTACTGCTGCTTTGGCTACACTTCCTCCAAACATCTTAATCTTCCGTAAAGATTCTTCTTTGGTTAATCCGATTTCTTGAAGCTTATCAATCATTGATTCATAATTTGCTGCTTCAAAAGGTCCAAAACACCCTACACATGATATGTTCAAAGATGGACAAACTGCATCACAACCTGCGGCAGTGATTGGTCCAAGACAGTATTTTCCATGAAGCAAGAAGCAATCATTACCTTGGTACTTACATTCAAGACATACAGAGTAGGGATATTTGACTGGCTGTAAATCATTAATTAGTTTTGTATAAATTGGTATTAGGTTTTCTTTAGCTACTGGACATCCAGGAATTGTAAAGTCAACTTTGATGAAATCACTTATTGGTCTAGCCGCTTGTGGCTGTCCTACAAGATCTAAAAATTCTGGAACTTTACCATCTTTCCCATAAACATATTCCATTCTATTCTTGAATTCTTCTTCATCTTCACCTAGATGTTGAATTCCACCATAAGCTGCGCAGGTTCCCAGAGCAACAACGATATCTGCCATTTCTCTGATTTCCTTAAGTTCAGCTTCTTGTCTTGAGGTGTTTATACTACCTTCAACTAAGGCAATATCTACGTGATCTACTTCTTGGTGAGATTGTGCCATATGATAGAATTTAATGTCTGCACTTGTAAAGAAATCAATCAGTTCATCTTCCATGTGAATAATAGCTAATTGATCTCCTGCACAACCAGAAAATCCGAATACACCAACTACTGGTTTTTTTTCTCTATTCCACATTCTAAATCAACTCCTTAATTCGCTGAACATCATAGTATGTGAATACTGGTCCTTCTAAGCAAGTGTATCGACCTTCTACAGCACAATGTCCACAGTGTCCTTGACCACATTTCATTCTTCTCTCAAGAGTCATCAATATTTGGTCTTTAGGTATTTTGAGTTTCAATAACTCCTTAATCACGTTCTTATACATAACAGGAGGTCCACAGATTAATGCAGTTGTTTTTTCGCTTACAATTCTATCTGCAATTTTTGGGAATAAAGCTGTTACAAATCCTTCATTAAAAGGCCATTCACCTGTATCATCTTTATCTACTGAAAGATGTGTTTCAACTATTCCTCTTGATGCCATTGCAATGAAGTCTTCTTTATACAACATGTCAGCTGGACTTCTTGCGCCATTTAAGAAAAACACTTGATCGTATTCTTCTCTTCTGTCTTCTACATAAAGCAATACAGATCTTAGTGGCACAGCACCTAATCCTCCGGATACGATAATCAAATCTCTTCCTTCTAATCCTTCCATATCAAATCCATCTCCATAAGGTCCTCTAAGATAGACTTGATCTCCTACTTTTAGCTTGAATAATGCTTCAGTAAAAGAACCAACTTTTCTTATTCCAAATTCTAGGAAATCTGTTCTAGTTGGTGGAGAAGAGATAGAAAATACTGCTTCTCCGACACCAGGGATAGACATTATAGCAAACTGCCCTGGACGATAATCTTCTTCTATAATGCTTCTATCAGCGAATCTTATTTTGAAATATCTTGTATCTTCTGTAAGATCTTTAGTAGCTAAGATTTTTGCAGGTTGAGCTTTATATGTATTTATTTCTTCATCTTCTTGTTTCAGAAAATTCATAAGTCTAAAACCTCCTTTGTTTGACCAACTTCACCATACAGAGCTTCTGCTACTGTAAGCGCGTTGATATCCACTGGACAGTATTCAACACATCTCCCACATCCTACACAGCTTGGTTGTCCCCATTTGCCTATGTATTCTTTCAATTTATGTGTATAATAGAGTTTTATCCTGTCTGTTCTATTTGGTCTGAAATCATGATCTCCAGCTACCATTGAATAGTAAGGAAGCATGCAGCTATCAAGCATTCTTTCACGAACTCCTTCTTCTGCATTCATCTTGATTTTGTCATCTACATTGAAGCAGTTACATGTAGGACACACCATACTGCAAGTACCACAAGATAGACATTTATCTCCGAATTGATCCCATACCTCACTATCATAATTTAATTCCATTATATCAGCAAGATATTTGAAATAAGGAACATCTTTACGGAATCTTTGTGATCTCACTTGTTGCCAAATAACATATTCTTGAATTACGTTTTCATCTATTTCTTCATCTAGCAGATCCTCAGCTGCGATCGCTAAATCAAGTCCTTTATCTGTTCCTACCCAAATAAGATAATAACCATTAAGACATGTGAAAAATAGATCAAAACCATCTTCGACCATATCTGTTCCTGTTGAATGACAGAAGCAGTGATCGTCTGGCATACAAGAATGTCCAATGATAATTAGATTATCTCTTCGTTTGGCGTAATATGGATCTTTGATATTACCTAAGAAAAGTCGGTCTAGGATTTTCACTCCATGAATGTCGCATGGATGAGCTCCTATGACGATATTAGTTTCGTCTTCAGGTAATATTTCATCTATTCCATCTTTAGTAAAATGCTTTGTTGGGTATCTTGGTGGAGTGAGGAATTTCTTTAGTGAAATTTGTGTTCGTTGGTAATCGAAATCAAGTTGAGAAAACTCCTCTATTTCTTCAAAAGAATGTTTTTCTTTTTGTTTCACCGGCCCATATAATTTACCTTTAGATTTTATAATCTCGATAAATTCTGGAAACCTTTCCTTTGACATTTTATAGGTTTTCATTTTCACTCGATTTTTGAAACTTATATTTATAAGGTATTCTTTATATCCCTAATGTGTAAGCTATTTCCACACAGTACAAATTTGTGTTTTCACTCAAAGACATTAGTTGATTTTTTAGTAAGCTTTTTATCTTTATTCAACAAAGCAAAAACCTAAAAAAACAAAATATGTATTCGAGATATGTATGATTCTTTTACTAAACACTCTTTCAATTTATTAGGCACAGTTTTAATTATTCAAACGCTTTTTAAAAAGAAAGGTTTAAAACAGATTGAATAGAGACGTTATCAACACAATATACCATCGCATACCGACAAAAATCTTCATGCCAGTCATTGAATAATTTAAACGGATTAGAGCGCAGGTTCTATTGTTCAGAAAATACCTTGCTACTTCTGAGATCTTTGCTATTTAGTCAATGGTGATTGAATGAATAAAATAGAAAAAGAAGAAAATAGCGAAACTACAGTTAACAAGAAGCTTCAGCTTGCATTCTATTGGGCAGCAAGTTGTGGTGGATGTGAGATAGCAGTTCTTGATATAGATGAAAAAATTCTAGATGTAGCAGCAATAGCTGATATATTATTCTGGCCAGTTGCTATTGATACAAAGTATAAAGATGTCGAAGCTATGGAAGATAAAAGCATCGATGTTTGTTTCTTCAATGGTTCCATCAGAACTTCGGAACAAGTACATCTAGCCGAACTTCTTCGAAGGAAATCTAAGGTTTTAGTTGCTGTTGGAGCTTGTGCAGTAAATGGTGGAATACCAGGACTAGCAAATCTATCTAGCAAGGACGAGATATTTCGAGTATCTTATCTTGAAAATCCATCTACTCCTAATCCAGATAAAACTCTTCCAAAGACTTCTGTTGAAGTAGAAGAAGGAACTCTTACTCTCCCTGAGTTTTATGACGTTGTAAAGAGTTTAGATCAAGTTGTAGACGTGGATTATTATCTACCAGGTTGTCCTCCTCATCCGAATATGATTATGACAGCTGTTGGAGCTATAGCAGAAAATAAACTCCCTCCAAAAGGTTCCATTATCGGACCTCTAAAATCAGTTTGTGATGAGTGCAAATTTGAGAAATCAGAGAAGATGATAACTGAAATCAAACGAGTATACGAGGTTGAACATATTGAAGATAAATGTCTGCTTGAGCAAGGTATAATTTGTCTTGGTCCTGCAACTAGAGGAGGATGTGAAGGTCAATGTATGGAAGCTAATATGCCTTGCACTGGATGTGGCGGACCTACTCCCAATTCCATTGATCAAGGAGCTAGCATGATTTCTGCTCTTGCATCTATACTTGGTTTAGAGGGAGAAGAGGAGATGTCAGAGGAAGAAGTAGACAAGCTAATAGAGCAAATTGTTGATCCCGTTGGTACTTTCTACAAGTATGGATTACCAACAGCTCTGTTAAACAGGAGTGTGAAAAAATGACTACAATTACAATAGACCCAATTACACGCTTAGAAGGTCACGGTAAAATAGTGATCTTTCTCAATGAAGATGGAAATGTAAAAAACGTTTATCTTCAGATACCGGAATTACGAGGTTTTGAAAGATTTGCTCAAGGAAGACGAGCTGAGGATATGCCACAGATTACTTCAAGAATATGTGGTGTATGTCCTGTTGCTCATCATTTTGCTTCAACAAAAGCACTAGATGCAGCATTTAATGTTGACCCTCCACCAACAGCAAAGAAATTAAGGGAACTAATGTATTGTGGCTATTACACCTATGATCACATTCTCCATTTTTATTATCTCGGAGGACCTGATTTTGTTGTTGGACCAGATGCCCCGGCTGCAAAAAGAAACGTTCTTGGAGTTATCGAAAAAGCTGGAGTAGAGATAGGTAAAGAAGTAATTAAACACAGAGCATATGGACAAAAAATAACAGCCATTCTTGGAGGTAAAGCAACTCATCCCGTTTGTGGACTACCAGGTGGAGTGTCTAAATCTTTGAATGAAGATGAAGTCGCTGAAATCCGTAGATTGGGACAATCTTGTGTTGAGTTTGCTCAATTTTCATTGAAGTTATTTGATGACATTGTTTTGAAAAATGAAGATTATGTCAATCTAATTGTAAGTGACCCTTATCAACTTAGTACCTATAACATGGGATTAGTTGATGCAAATAATAATGTCAATTTCTATGATGGAGACATTCGTGTAACTGACCAAAAAGCTAACGAATTCCTGAAATTCAATGTAAATGACTATGCTAAGAATGTCGAAGAACATGTAGAAGAATGGAGTTATATTAAGTTTCCATATCTCAAAGATATTGGCTGGAAAGGATTTACTGAAGGAAAAGAAAGTGGTATCTACCGAGTAGGGCCGCTAGGGAGACTCAATGCAGCCAATGGGATGGCTTCACCTCTTGCAAACGAAGAGTACAAACGGATGTATGAAACGTTAGGAGGAAAACCAGTCAACTCAACGTTAGCATTTCATTGGGCAAGATTGATTGAACTGCTATATGCTACAGAGAGAACCATGGAACTAATCGATGACCCAGAAATAACCTCAAAAGAGGTTAGGAATCCAGTAGGTGAACCTGGAGAAGGGATTGGGGTTACGGAAGCAGCTAGAGGTACTTTGATTCATCACTACAAATTAGATAAGAAAGGTTTAGTTGAAAAAGCAAACCTGATAGTTGCAACAACTAATAATTCTGCAGCAATTAGTATGTCTATAAAGAAAGCTGCTCAAGGAATAATTAAAGAGGGAGTAGTAAATGACGGTTTATTGAATATGGTTGAAATGGCATTTAGAGCATATGATCCTTGTTTTGCATGTGCAACTCATTCGCTGCCAGGTCAAATGCCATTAACAGTTGAAGTCTATTCTCACGACGAGAAACTAATCAAAAAGGTGAAAAGAGGTAGTTAAAATGTCAGAAGAATTTGAACCAAATATAATTGGTTTTCTTTGTAATTGGTGTTCATATGCTGGAGCAGATCTAGCAGGAACAAGTCGAATACAGTATCCACATAATGTAAGAGTCATTCGAGTAATGTGCTCTGGCAGAATTAACCCGATGTTTGTAGTAAATGCTCTACAACAAGGTGCTGATGGAGTTCTAATTGGTGGGTGTCATCCTGGTGATTGTCATTACCAACAAGGGAATTTCCTTGCACGAAGAAGAATTGCTATCCTAAAGAATTTGCTTGAATTTATAGGGATAGATTCAAACAGAGTTAGAATGACATGGGTTTCTGCAGCTGAAGGAAAGAAGTTTGCTGAGGTTGTAGAAGAGGTTACTGAAGATATAAAGAAACTGGGACCAATGAAACAAATCAAGAGGGTGAATGTATGGTAGATCAGAAGTTACTAATTGAGGAAGCAAAGAAAATAGTTGCTCAGGAAGATGTAAAATATGTTGTTGGTTACAAAAAAGGTACTTATGGTTTTGTAACTAGTGCATCTTATGCATATTCTCCTGACTATGTTGAGAACTTCATTTTCAATCCACTATGCACTCAAAATCTAGCCGTATACCCAATGCTAGAAGAAAAACTTCCTCTTGGCAGAGAAGAAAAAGAAGATACTAGAAAAATCGGATTAGTAGTCAAGGGATGTGATTCAAGAGCTGTGATTCAAATCATCCAAGAAAAGGGATTAAAAAGAGAAGATGTTGTATTAATAGGAATTCCCTGTACAGGAGTTATAGATCCAAAGAAGATAAAGAACAAATTCCCAAATGCAAAAAAGGTAGAAAATGTTTCAGAAGAAAAGGGAAAATACTCTATAGTTTTCGATGGTGAAAATCATAAAGTTCCAAAAGAGGAATTGCTTTCAGATGCTTGTAAAAACTGCGAAGAACCTAACCCACCTCTATATGATGTTCTAATAGGTGAAAAAGTCGAACCTCCAGAAGTTCAAGATTTCTTACATCTGAAAGAACTAGAAGATATGAAAGTAGAAGAGAAATGGGAATATTGGGAGAAGCATTTTGAAAGATGTATCAGATGTTATGCTTGTAGAGAAGCTTGTCCTCTCTGTTATTGTAAAGAATGTATGGCAGATACTTTGGAACCTCAATGGATACGACGATCTGTCAATCTTTCTGAAAATACTGCCTGGAATATAATGCGAGCTTTTCATCTTGCAGGAAGATGTGTTGGATGTGGAGAATGTGAAAGAGCATGTCCTGTCAATATTCCTCTTATGGAATTGAACAAGAAAATAGAGAAAGATGTGTTAGATTTGTATGAATATACTGCAGGTTTGGATATGGAAGAAAAACCACTTTTTGGTACGTTCAAACCTGACGATCCGGAGGAGTTTATACTGTGAGGTGATATGATGGAACAATTAACTATATCAAAAGAAAAATTACCAGAAATGCTTGATAAATTAGCAAAAGAAAGCAATCTAATTGCACTTGCTGAAGAAAATGGTTACGCTTCTTTCATAAAAATTGAAAAAGCTGAAGAGATGAATCTTGATTTCTTATTATCACGTGTTCCTGCTAAGAAATTAATCTTTGATCAAACTGAAACATTATTCAAATTCAAACCTGGAAAGAAAGGAGAAATCATATCAAGAGAATTTCCTAAAGAAGAAAACATAGTATTCGGGATACGACCTTGTGATGCGAGAAGTTTCTCAATCCTGGATCCTGTATTCCAAGATGATTTCAAAGATCCAATTTACAACTCCAAACGAGATAATAATATACTGCTTGGATTAAGCTGCAATACTCCAGAAATCAACTGTTTCTGTACTACATTTGGTGACAGTCCAGCATCGTCAGAGAATGTAGATATCCTATTTACTGACCTTGGAGAGAAGTATTTCGTTGAAGTCGTAACAGAAAAAGGAAAGAAACTGATAAGTAAAGTTAAAGGATCTTTTAGTAATGCTTCGAAAGCAGAAGAAGATGCTAAGAAATCAGTGGAAAAAGAAGCAATAGATGCTATTGCACGTCAGATGAAATTGGACGGAGTAGTTCTAAATCTAGATAAGATGTTTGATCATGAATTATGGCACAATACAGCATTCAAGTGTATAGGCTGTGGTATTTGTACATATCTATGTCCAACCTGTCATTGCTTTGATATGCAAGATGAAAGTACTTTGCGTGAAGGTGCTAGAGTTCGAATTTGGGATTCATGTATGAATCCAGAATATACGCACCATGCTTCTGGTCACAATCCTAGACCTGCAAGAATGAACAGAGTTAGAAATCGAGTTTATCACAAATTCAGTTACTTCCCAAAGAACACGGAAATATTCGCTTGCACGGGTTGTGGTAGGTGTATTGACTATTGTCCCGTCAATATAGACATTATTGACGTTATTGAAAAGGTAGGTGAAATGAAAGTTGACTGAAAATCCGTATGAACCATGGCTTGCAAAAGTAGAAGAGGTTCGAGAAGAATCTACAAGTGAACGACCAATTAAGACTTTCAAAATAGTAATCCAAGATGAAAAAATAAGGAAGGACTTTGATTTCATCCCAGGACAATGTGTGATGGTAAGTATTTTAGGAGTAGGAGAATGTTTCTTTGCAATTTCCTCATCTCCAGCACAAAAGGGATATGTTGAAGTTAGTGTATTAAAATTGGGCAAAGTTACATCACAGATCCATGAACTAGAACCTGGAGATGTTGTGGGTCTTCGAGGACCTTATGGAAATAACTTCGATGTAAAAAGTTGGGAAGGAAAAAACATTCTTCTTATTGGTGGTGGTATTGGTCAAGCTCCTCTTAGGTCGGTACAAAACTATGTCCTTGATAACAGAGATAAGTACGGAAGTTTGGAGATTATCCATGGTGCTAGAACAACCAAAGATCTTTGTTATAAAGATGAATTTGCAGAACTCAAGAAGAGAGATGATGTAAAGGTTCATCTATCCATAGATGTTGAAGAAGAAGGGTGGGATGAGTTCGTGGGATTTGTTCCGTCAAACCTACAGAGAGTTGCTCCTTCTTCAGATAATACTATTGCAATAACTTGTGGTCCCCCAGTGATGATCCCTTATGTTATTCAGAATTTGGAAGAATTAGGTTTCAAAGAAGACCAAATATACACAACTTTGGAAATGCGAATGAAGTGTGGAATTGGAATTTGTGGTCGCTGTAACATCGGTAACATGTATGTATGTAAAGATGGTCCTGTTTTTTCCTATGAGCAGTTGAAAGGATTAGAAGGAGATATCTAAAAAATGAAAATTGGAGTCTATGTATGCGAATGTGGGATCAACATTGGAGCTACTGTAGATGTTCCAGCTGTTGTTGAAGAAGTTCAGAAATTACCTGATGTTGAAGTGAGTCGTTTAAATAAATATACTTGTTCTGATCCCGGTCAAGAGTCAATAAGAAAAGACATTCTCGAACTTGGTTTAGACAGAGTTGTTGTTGCTTCTTGTTCTCCAAGAATGCACGAACCAACTTTTAGAGCTGTAGTTGAGGATACTGGAATTAATCCTTATTGTTTTGAAATGGTCAATATCCGAGAACATGTTTCTTGGGTTCATACAGATAAAGAAAAGGCAACTCTAAAGGCAGTAGAACTAATTGCTGGTGCTGTTGCTAGAGCATCATTCCTTGAACCTTTGGAGAGAAAAGAAGTAGATGTTATTCCTAAGTCAATGGTAATCGGTGGAGGTGTAGCGGGTATTCAAACTGCTTTAGAAATTGCTAATAATGGTTTTCAGGTTTATCTAGTAGAAAGTAGTCCAAGTATTGGTGGAAGGATGGCACAGTTAGATA
>JAEOTK010000083.1 GCA_016839875.1 Candidatus Heimdallarchaeota archaeon | reverse complement strand
CTCCCCTATTTAATTTGTGAGTTATATCTGATTTGCAGTGAACAGAGCAGCGGTAAGCTAAATCTATAGGTTTACCTTTAAGTGCCAAAGAAATGGCTTCAGGAAGGGGTACACCTAATCTTTCAATCTGTTGAACAAAAAATTCTCCACTTCCAGCGGCACATTTGTCATGAGATAGAACATTCATTATGTACCCGTCATTACTTAAAACATAGAGAACAATAGCTTCTCCACCCAAGGAAAGGATGACATCAAATTTTTCATCAAGTGAAAGAATTCCTCTTTCAACAGCAACAACTTCTGAAAGATCACCAAAAGAACCGGAAACGCCATAGTAATAAGTTTCTGAATTCAGTTTTTCTTCAACAACTTTATTCAGAACGTCTAGGGGATCACCTAAATGCTGTTCCTTCACTTGGAAATAATTTCCTTCCTCATCAATACTAACCAAATTTACTGATACAGAACCAATGTTTACTCCGACATATCGATAACTAATGCTGAACACCCTATAGATTCAATAAATGAAATGTAGTTCAAGAGAAAATGTTGGTTATATAAGGCTTTTCCCAAAGCATTTACAATATATGACAATTACTTTAGAAATAATATTATATTTTTTCATTGTTAAAATTCTAGAAACCAAGGTTCATATTTCTCAGGTATTTTATATCTTGAATCATTTTCAAATAATTTCTTTAGTTCAAAGAAAACATCTGGTTCGTTAACTTTGGAAATCTTGTCAGCTAATTGGTCAAATATCTCATAACCTAATTTATCGATGTTCTTCAAGTCAGCACATATTCCCCAACCTTCCCAGGCTAGAACCTCAATTTTGTTGAGACTAGCTAGTTCCATAATTAGCTTATTAAGTACAAAAACTTGTCCTCTCCAATCATCACCTATTCCAAAGTTTTTGGGTTCTATTTTTCCTTCTCTGAATACTTTCCAAGTCCTACCTGCACCTAAGAACAACTCATATGGTATATCTAGTGGACTGAAATCTAATTTCAGGGTTTTGCTTTGTAATTCATCAATTTGTGGATCAACCATTATCCATCTATCTTCTTCTTCGTTCCAATATTCACAGATATAATGATCTTCATAACGTTTCAAATCCAAGGGATAGAAATATCTTGCAGCTCCACTTCTAACTCTAGCAGGAATATCCTTATGCCTAAGCATCGCAACCAACATCAAAGCAAAATCTCTACAGTTTCCAACCACTCTATTGATATTCTCTCCAGGTTGATTAAATGGAGAATCATTTAAGGATGTATAATGATCTAGTTTTTCTTCCAAAGTCCTAAGATTCAATTCCTTGCTATGATTTCTTTTTTTTACAATTATGTCTTTAAGTGTAAAACCATAATTCTCTACTTTTTGAATCCAAAATATATGGTTGAATGTATTCTGAACAATCTCACATAATTCAGAAACAGAATCGGGTAAGTCATTAAAGATTTCTTTGTACTTACCTGGAGAACTTATTTCACTTTGCTCTCTATAGAAGTCTAACATTTCCTCTTTCATATCTTCTCACTACTTTTTCCTAATCAAAGATTAAGATATTGAATAATAACAGGTTTCTATTTCACTATAAAAAGAAGCTTTCTTCTTTGTTTTGCAAATATCAAATTTCAGAACCTACTTTAATGGATAGCTATATTTCACATTTCTTCTTCTCATTACTATGATCGTACTTATTAAAACTAATAGGAAGGAAGAACCAAGGAAACCATATGAAGCTTTCTTATGTCCTTCCATGAAAGAATACTTAAGAAATTTAACTGGTACTTCTTCACGGTTATCAGTTTTTCCTAGATAATAAGTAGGAGTGCTTTGATTCATCATACTTGTGACTATATAAGCAAATTCGATGTTTTCTCCACTGAAGAAACTAACAAGTATCTCATCATTTTCATCTGCATTCATAGTTTGAGTAATACTCCAGCCATACTCATCATAAATGATGGCTGAGATACCTATCGAATATGGGTGAGGATTTGTAATCTCCACTGTAAATTTATCAGGAGGATTAGTGAGTTTCTTAATATCTATTCCATATGCATAATACTCTATAAATTCTGTAGTGTGTGGGAGAGTATCTATGATTCCTTTTTTGTGTATAGTAAAATCAGCATTTTTGAAACTATATAATCCATTTTCTATTTCTTCTTCGTCAATTGTACATGCTGTAACCCAATCCAAGAACAAATCATTAAATGTGATATCATATCCAGCGTTTGATAAAGCTGTTTCTATTCCTGCTGGTCCATCTATATCCTCTTGTTTCAAATCTTCTAGGAGCTCTTCACCATATTTCTCTACTAAATAGAAAATAAACAACTCTGATTTACCATAATGAGCATGAAATGTGTGCAATTCCTCATACCAAAATAATAAAGATATTTCCGGATGAAGTGAAAAATCATTTGTATACCAACTTATATTTAGACTATTCCCTGATGTAAGGGAATTGTCTGATGTTAAATAACCAGAATCGTAAGAAGCATAACATGCATAACCTTCATAGAGAGACATCATCTCCATTGTGAGTTCATAGTTACCCCAAATAAGATGACTGAATTCATGAGCAAGAACAGCTGATAGGAGAGAAGAATCAGGATTCTCACCCGAAAAAACATGTATAATTTCTCTATGGTTTACACCAGGAATATTATAGAAAAATGAACCAGGAATATCATTTCCATAATAGTAACCATTGCAATAAAGATCATCATCAACTATTAATAGAGTGATTTTCGGATCACCATCAATATCTCCAAGAACTCCATCTGGGTGTCCAAAAAAATCAACTGTATTTGGATAGGTAAGAGTATCAAAGTCATCTCTTACCTCTGTACATAGAGTTAAAGATTCATTATATCCCCATCTATCAATTGTTGCATTATCGATATAAACATAACACCATTCACCAATAGCAAGAAGTGTAGCATTTATTTGATATAATTCACCACCTCTAAATATCCAAGGATATATCCAAAAAGTGAGTTGATCACCAAAACTATCTTCTAATTCAATTTGGGAAGTACTTATCTGTTGTTTGAATGTACTTTTTCTACTGTCCAAAAAATAGTGTGAATCTTTATCAAAATGTTTGGTCTTCGCAGATTGTATTCCTGTCGAAGCTAAAATTCCAACAAAAAGAAGAGATATTAACAGAGCTTTTCTTTTGTAGTGAGTTAACACCAAATCACCCTTTATCAGATGAAATCTGTAATTGATTACTCTTTACCAAAAACTCTTAAAAATGTAATGGAGAGCTAATGGAAAAATTTTCATATTAAGAATTATTGAATTTCACTATTTTGCAAACAGCGAATCCAACAACCTACCTTGTTAGATATGAGACAATATTAGAACAACTAACCTTTGTTTCCGATGGAGTAGGGTTTTCTTCGAGTGGAATTTATCCCTAAGAAATATATTGTTCTTGCCATGCCAAGCTCTGATGAACGAAGTATTGATTATAGAGAGATGAATACTTGCCTTTTTGTGCTAGGAGCTCCTCATGTGTTCCTTCTTCAACAATCTCACCATATTCCATAACAATAATCCTATCTGCGTTAACTATAGTACTTAATCTATGAGCGATGATTATTGCAGTACGATCTTCAAGTATCTTTTCTAAAGCTTCTTGAATCATTGCTTCTGTATAAGCATCTACACTTGATGTTGCTTCATCCAAAATGAGAATCTTAGGATCTATTAGAATTGCACGTGCAAAACTTATTAGTTGTCTTTGTCCTGCGGAAAGGTCACTTCCTCTTTCACCAATTTTTGATTCTAGTCCATCTGGCATTCTACGTACAAACTCACTAGCTTGAACTATATCCAAAACTCGCCAGATATCCTCATCTGTAACATTTTCTCTTCCATATTGAATATTATCCCTAATAGTACCAGGGAATAAATATACATCTTGTTCAACTTT
>JAEOTK010000082.1 GCA_016839875.1 Candidatus Heimdallarchaeota archaeon | reverse complement strand
AATAGATTTGTTCCAATTTATGGCTATACGATGTTAGCACTTTTCCAATTGCACAGGAATAATATCCCTCGTGCAGAAGTTTTCTTACTCAAATCTGATGATGAATTTAATGATGCTAAACAGCTGATGATACTAACTGAATCTGAACAATTTTACTATGAAAAATTCAGAGATCAAATTGACTCTATTATCGGAGGAGAGGAAGTTGAAAAGCCTTTGAGATTTGATAAACCCTTTAATCCTCTGGATTTCAACTCTTGGATAACATACGAGAAAGATTGGAGAAAGAATATACCAAGATTACCTGAAGCATTCCCTTTTCATTTAGACCAATTGAAGATATTAGAATTTGAATTTCTTGAACCTGAATTAGATAATTCAGATAATATTTGAATTAAAACAATATAATTATAATAGTCCAAGAATAGGATATTTAGAGATGAGCTCCACTCCTAGAAAATTCAGAATAGGAAGTTTCACTTGGTTCCTAATGATTGTACTAGTTGTGCTAGCTTACTATTTTCTATTCCCAGAAATGACCACTTTCTATATTGTTGCAGGAATAACAGTTCTAATCATGTTTGCTCTTATGTTCTTCGTTCGAACAGACTATTCTAAAGGTGTTTCGAAGATTGATAACAGAATTCAAAACTATCATACTAACAAATTACGCAGAAGAGAACAAACTTCAAGAGCTTTTGAGATACAACCTGATGATAATCCATCTCTTATTGTAAATTTCTGCAAGAAATGTAAAAGACGACTTGATAAGGATTCTACCTTCTGTGCAAACTGTGGATTTGAAGTAAAATAATCACTCCATTGTTTGTTCTTTTTGTTTCCCAAATTTAGGATTAAATGTCCAGATGTCGTTTAAGAAGAAATTGGTTATAACAGAAACTACGAAGCCTATAGTTGTTGCTAGGTATTTATTCCAACCTATAGTTATGTTGAATAGATGTACTAAACCCAAATTTATCAAAGTTCCAGAAGCTCCAACGATTGCAAATTTAATAAATTGTGTTAGATTGTTGAAATCCACTTCTTGTTCTTGTTTTCTGAATGTCCAGATTTTGTTGATGAAATAATTGTAAACCACAACAAAAACAATCGCTACAAATTGAGCTACAATGACTTTATGCACATTATAAAACCAAATTCTGAAAAGAAATTCTTCTTCTCTATAATGATCCAGAAGTAGAAACATAAGGTACACGATTAATTCATTAATCCCCCAACCTATTGTGCTAACAATGACGAATTTTGCCAGTCTAATTTGTCTAGCCTTATCGAAGAATGAGGTTTTTTGAGTTGTATCCTCATTATCTTCTTCTATACTATTATTCTCCATTGATCAGCCACACACAAAGATGATATCGAGTATTTATTAATGATTCTGAACAGAAAATAGTCATTTTTCGTGAAAAGTGATTAAAACAAATATTTTTTAAATATTCCAACAGATTTTAAGAAGACAGCGTTGAAAGTGATAAAATGACAATTCATGTAAGATACTTATCTCAGGTAATCGTGAGGATGAATTTTGAAGGAGAATTTGATGATAAGAATCAAAAAGAACTGAAAAGATGTTTAGACGAGCAAATCGAAAATGCGAAGAAACCTCTTTTTTATCTGATTGATCTAACATCCTATGAATCCAAAGTATCAGAGGAAGTGGGGAATGTAATAGCTGAGAAGCTTGCAGAAAGAGGAAAAATAATCCAAAATATAGCCTTCTTATACACAAAGAAAAAGAAAATCAAGAACAAAGAACTAAAGGATAAAGTAAAATCCTATGATTCTGATTTTGAAGCACAGTCATGGTTAAGTGATCAAAGCAGATTTGGATTCCTGGATGAAATAACTCTTGATAAGCTTATTGAAGAATAAACCTTTTTCAACTCTTTATTTCCCTATTATTTAGCAGCATAGGATCTTGATAATTCTTATGAATGATAATAATTGCACTATTCCTGATAAACTGAAGTTAAAACTTGAGAAACAACAATATCGGTTTGCAGGAGAACATTCATCTGTTAAAACGTGCAATTGGTTAAAGCATTCACTTAAAGGAGAAGGTCAGTGTTATAAGAATAAGTTCTATGGCATAACTTCTCATCAATGTTTACAATGTACTCCTAGCACTATATGGTGCAATTTAAAGTGTGTTTTTTGCTGGAGAAGCGCTTCTTGGTATAATACGGATAGAATGGATTGCAAAGTAGATGATCCTTCAGAAATTGTAGATTCTATGATTGCAGAGCAAAGAAAACTAATTGCAGGATACAAAGCACATTCTGATGTTCCTTACGAGAAATATCTTGAAGCATATGAACCAAAACATGCTGCAATCTCTCTTAGTGGAGAACCAACTTTCTATCCCAAGATTGGTGAATTATTGGAGGAATTTCATTCTAGAAAAATGACTACTTTTCTTGTAACCAACGGAACAACTCCAGAAGTACTTGAAAGACTAGAAACTCTTCCCACT
This sequence comes from Candidatus Heimdallarchaeota archaeon, assembly GCA_016839875.1. The sequence continues at coordinate 3,141 of JAEOTK010000082.1, read as the reverse complement.
CAGCTTTATGTTACTTTGATTGCTCCAACTGAAGAACTGTTTGAAAAAACTGCTAGACCATCAGAGAAAAACGCTTGGCAAAAAATTAATGAGACAATAGACTTACTTCCCTCAATAGAAACAAGAAAAGTTCTACGTCTAACCTTAGTTCCGGGATACAATATGGATTACCCAGAAAAATATGCAGAGTATTTTCTCAAATCTGAAGCTGATTTCTTAGAACCTAAGGGCTTTATGTCAGTAGGTGATTCTCGGAAAAGACTCCCATATGAAATTATGCCACGCTTTCCAAGAATATTGGAATTTTCAGAAGAAATAATTCGAGATACAGATCTCAAAATAATAGATAAGAAGGAAGATTCAGCGGTAACACTAATTGCGAAAGAAGATTACAGCTGGAGAAAACTGAATTAGGTTGATTTTTCTCTATTTATAAGAGAACTACGCTTTCAAGCAATACAATTATATATTTTTGCTATTTAGTTAATATGAATGGTAAATATTAACAAGTTCATTAAACAGCTCACACATGACGATCCTTCAAAGAGAGAAGAAGCTATTTTAGAGTTAGGTGAATTACACGACGAAAGAGCTGTAGAACCTTTAATCAAGGTTGTAAACCAGGATACGATAGAAAACAGAACCTATGCAATTACAGCTCTAGCGGAAATAGCTGACCACAGAGCCATTGAGACTTTGATTTTTTGCTTGATGGATAACAATGAGAATATCAGATTAGCAGCTTCTAGAGCTTTAGGGAAATTTATCTCTCCGCAAGCAATTTCATCCTTATTGGTCTCCTTGAGAAAAGATCCAAATGTTAATGTTAAAAGCAGAGCAGCTTTATCACTTGGAGCTATTGGTTCAGAACTAGCTGTAGAAGATTTGCTTGAAGAATCTAAGCTCGAACATCCAGCAGCTCTATTGTATTCCATCGATTCTGCATTAAAAATGATAGCAAAGAACAATGGTCATGAAAGTGTAGATGCTTTAATTCAATCACTTATCATTAAAAAAAGTGAGAGAGATGCAGCCACTCCTCAACTTGAACAGCTTAATGAAAAAGAGGAATTGCTTAGATTTCCTAACCTCTGGCCATATATCAGAAAATTTGTTTTTCAGCAGCTTGAAGGCATCCAAACTGTGCTTAGTATTGAATCAAATGAACAATCAGCTGAAGAAAAAATATCTGACATTCTAGGAGAAAAATTCTATAAGTTCACAGATTTCTTAGAACGAAAAATGGGAACTAGATTCTCAGAATATCAAACTGATTTGTTATGGCAAATGAGTTGGGATACATCCAAACCAATTAGAACCGAGATATTCCAAATGATTAAAGATCATAGAAGTGAAGTTGCTGATCTTGAAAAATACAAGGATTGGATAGATAAGGTCGAAGAAAAGAGAGAAGAAGCTGAACAAGTATATGGAGAACCTGTTATGGTTGAACAACGACCAGCTCCTCCAAAAGCAAAAATAAATGAGGACATCACTGCTGCTGATTTAGCGAGATCAATCTCTGGTGATATTGAAACCATTATGAATAAATATTCTACATGGAAAGGGAAAATAGAAGAAGATGATGAATTTAAGGAATTCAATATTGAGACAAAATAGTAGTTGCTTATTCTTAGAGAATATTCATGAGAACTTTTTTATAAATAAGAAAACTATATTGTAAACTGTTGAACCATAGCTTCATCTCTCAGATTACTGCATTTTTCTTGATCATTACACTATTTTTACTCATAGGATTCAATGAATTTTTGATTAACATTTAATTTTTATAATACAATGTTTTATTCTTTTGTTTTATTGTATCTTAAACAAATCTCGTTAGTTTAAATTATTAAGTTTCTTAAGAAAACTATTAGTGATTTATTTGAAAAATAGGTTAACTTTTTAGCTAAATGAATTATTTTTTTATCAATTCTTATATGAATTGTATCATCGGGGTATTACACAATTAGCTTTTTCGCTTTTTTCGTTGTCCCCCGACAAAAAATATATATGGGATGAAATACGGTATATTATTTGTCTAACTGTGGGGCAGAATATGAAAAAACGGTTGATCACATTTAAGGTAACAGACGCCATGATTTCTTGGATGAATGACATGATGTCTGCGGGGAACTATAATTCGAGGTCTGAACTTGTAAGAGATGCGCTTGCAGAATTCTTGGCAAGAGAGTATTATGATGGGGAAATACCCAGGAATTCTAAGATAAAAGAGAGAGAACCGCTTAACAGTCATAGATAATCATTAATAATCCATTTAATCAATTATTCTCTTTTGTAAAGATGTAATTCAAATAAGTAAAAGTGTATACATCCAGTTTTTGATTTTTCAAGTGTTTTTTAGAAAGAGGGATTGAAGCTTTTACTGGTCATAGCTTCTCAATTATTTTTAAAGGCTTTCAGCTATTCTGTATTACACAAAAACTAGAAAAATATAGATTCTAGCTCCTCTAGCTAGATTTTCTATGAAACTTTGAATTTGGGAATTATACCCAATGTGTAATAGATTTTCTCTTAATATATTGGATGAGTTTAGTAGAAAAGTCAACATTTTCGAAGACAATCTCATCAACTTTTTCTCTTAAATGCAAGAAATTGTTTTCACTTTTGTCTGAATTTAACCATTGTACCGTTGTTGACTCAAATTTCTTTATCTCTTCTTTGTTGAAATTGAGAAACGGTAATTGTCTTACTTGATTTGAAGTGATATCTCTGTGTACATAACTCTCAATAATAAACTGTACAAGAGATGAAGAGAGGTAAGCAAATAATGCTTCTAAAGATATCATGTCTAATTTGGGAATTATGACATCGAAGATATCATTAACGTAAATATCACCTTCTTGATCTACTCCAATAAACCATTTTCTCCCTCTATTCCTCCTAATAATTTTAGGTTGCTCAAAAAGACCTGTTGATCCAGGAGCTCCAAGTAGATGTTTATCATAAATGAATTTTTCATTATTGTGATAAATTTGGAAATTAAAGACTCCTATAGGAATGTTATCATCATATTTGTTTTTACGGATAATCTTTTTCATATCTTGCTTTCGTTTTTCAGACTCTAACTTTCTTGAATAGACTTTTTGATACTCTTTACTAAATGTCACCCCTCTCCTT
>JAEOTK010000081.1 GCA_016839875.1 Candidatus Heimdallarchaeota archaeon | reverse complement strand
TGGATAGCGATCATACGTAACCTTCATAGTATTTGTAAGGCTTAATAGTAATATTAGCTTTTCGAAACTCTTAGTGCAACAAATAACAGAAAATATTGTTAAAATACGATATTAAAAAATTTAAAAAAAGGGAAGAGTTCCCTTATCACACATAATCTATAACTATAGTTTCCCAAGCAGCAAATTCTTCTACATAGAATGAGAATGTAAATATTTTACCTTCTGGTCTATCAGCATAATCAAATCTTATCGTAATGTGATGATCTAATGAACTATCAATCTCAATTCCACCCGCTACTGGAGCTATATCATAAATTGTATCTTCAGTATAAGGACCACCAGCACTGGCTAACCAATGAGTGATTGCTGTATCATCATAGACATCATAAACATGAGTAATCTGACCATCTGATTGCCAATTCATGGTTATATTTGTTATCGTTACAGATGTTGGAACTTTACTTTCAATATAGAAAGTTAAAACTCCCCTTCGTCTGAAGAAGAATCCACCTCTTCCATCGGTCGCTACAGCACCATATATGTCTAGAATTTCATTATCTATAACTACAAAATCTATCAATGTTTTATTTGTATTTCCTGCAGCATCTTGAACAGTTATCTCGATCGAATAGTTATGATCAGCTAGGATAAAGCTATTGAATTCAAGATACCATTTATTCTCAGTATCAATGTAAATGGCTTCTTGATGAATACTTTGTAGATAAGTGTATGAATAATCATCACCATCAAGACTATCGAATCGTATATTGAAGATATTAGGATTAATTCCAGATGCATCAGTAGTGATAACTTCAAAAATGATTATTTCAGAAAGACTTGTGTTATTTAGAGGAGAAAGAACATCCATTGAAGGAAGGATGATATCATTCAAATCAAATGCTTCTCCAACTTGATTTAGATTTCCTGCTGCATCTTTAATATAGAGAGTGAAAACTAATTCATCTTGTGCCATAACAGCTGTTTGTGCTCCTGTTAGAGTATATTCAGTGATTGTATCTACACTGGAAGTGAACATTTGTTGGTATGGAAAGTTATTCCCTCCTAACACTAAAGTTTGATTAATCAAAGGTGCTCCAGCAATTGTAAATGACCAATCTGCAGTGATAGAATCACCTTGATCTATCGAAGAATCAGTTAGAAAGAAAGTTATTCCTATTTCCTCATTGTCTATTCCGAAAGTGATTAATTCAGTTTCACTTTGACCTAGTTGGTCACTTACAGTAAATTCGATTTCATACCCTGATGCATCAGCATAATCTGTTGAATCTATGGCAGGATCAGTTAAAGTCTGATCATCTAATGCTACCGTTCCATTGGGGTATCTAAAATCATAAGTTATAGAAGATCTTTGAAATCCTCCAGTAGCTATCGCTTGTGGATCAATAATTCCACTTGCCCAACTAGTATCAATTGGATTTAAAACAGTAAAATCTAGTGGTTCAATGATATCTACATGTTTCATATTTTCCGGTGAAGAACTTACTAAATCATTATCATAAGTAATTCTAATTCTAAATTCATTTGATCCAAGTTCTACATAATCAAAAGAATCAAAATCAATCACTAAATCTATTCTTTCTGTAGCTTCTATCGTTATCGGAATAGTATATCCATCGGGTGGTTCTGTTCCATTTATGACAGTAGCATCCACATTTTCTGTTTCAATTGTTACATTTATTTCCGTAATCAACGCACTTGCTGATCCTGTATTTTGAAGTGTTAAGTACGCTCTGTCTACAACATTGTCCCCTGTTGTATCAAACCATTGTGTTGCAATCATATTCACAGTTGATTGTCCTTTGAGCATAGGCACAACTATAAAATACACTAAAGCACTTGCTGCAACAACTAAACTGATTAAAAGTACAGTCGCTATAACTGGTGAAACTGCTCTTTTTGACTTTAATATTATTTTATTCATTATTATACCTCGGAACGGTTACTAAACATATTACGATTTAATGGGTAATAAATCTTATTGCTGTCCTAGTGAAAAAAACTATTTCAGAACGAATAACTTATATTAATTTTAATAGGATTTTGCTTGAACATAATGCCTTCTGACAAAAAAATCGTAGTTAAGAAACAAGCATACATGATAAATGACGAATTAGCAGACAAAATAAGACAAGAAATGAAGAAGAAAAACAAGCTGTTTTTCAATATAATGGGCTCAATAGGAGCAGGAAAGACATTACTTCTTGAAAATCTTGCTGAAAGACTATCTAAGCATTACAAAGTCTTTGTGATAAACGGAGATATTGCAACTACAATAGATGCTGATAGAATAGCTAAACACGGAGTAACAACTGTTCAGATTAACACAGGAGGAGGGTGTCACTTAAGCGCTAAGCTAATTCAGAATGAATTGGACAAAATCAATATTGATGATTATGACATCTTTTTTGCTGAAAATGTTGGAAATCTAATATGTCCAGCTGCATGGGATATTGGAGCACAATTGAATGTTGTTGTAGTAAGTATTACAGAAGGAGAGTATGTAATTAAGAAACATCCGATTATCTTTAAGCATGGCCAAATTGCCATCATAAACAAGTGTGATTTGGATGGATTAGGATTTAATTCCGAAACTTTAGTAGAAGATGCATCAAAAATCAAATCAAACATGAGTATAATCTGTACAAGTGCTAAGACAGGTCAAGGAATAGATGATTTCATTGAAGCTCTAGGCATAAAAATTCCAAAGGAAGAATAGAATGCACGAATATAGTCTTGCTTCAGCAATTGTTGATCAAGTCAAGGAAATTGCTCAGCAGAATAACGCTAAAAGGGTCAAGAAAATAACTGTTACAGCTGGACCTTATGAAATGGTTATCCCAGAATTGTTACAAGAAGCGTATAAGATAATAACTGATGAAATCCTATCCTTCAAAGGATCTGTACTTGAGCTAAGTATTCTTCCAGCTAGCATAAATTGTTTGGAGTGTGAATATAAAGGAGAACCAGACAAAGAGGGGGATCAAGAATTCGCTTTTAATTTTAAATGCCCAAAATGTGGTTCTAGGGATACTCATTTGGACATGCAATACTTAACCATTCAATCTGTTGATCTTGAGATTTTAGAAGAGTATACATCCGAAGTTTAGTTTATTTTTCACATCTATTAAGAATAGATTCTACTATATCTTTTCTCTAAAATCAACGAAATAGAGGAGCAAGTAAGCATTGGTTAAGAAATCATCTTTCAATTTGATTTCCTCGTGCTTAACAAGTTCTTTAAGACTCTTCATCGCTTTTTTGTGTAATTTTTCAGGTATTCTCCATTGACTAGAGTATAGTTTGTTCTTAATGCTATCATAAATTGCAGAATTAGATATTGTTATTGGAACCGCAATTTCATCCTTCTCTACAGTGTATCCTTTACTGCTAAGTAAGTCAGCAAATTCATTACTAAAGAGCCCAACATGAACTTTTTTCCACCCCTGTTTTTCTATTTCAGATTTGTATTTTTGGAATAGAGGATGAACATAAGAATCAACAAATGCATCCCCGATAACAGCAAATTGTGAAACATATTCTAAATCCTCTATAAGCTTCTGATAGTCTTCAAAAAAATGAACCACATGAATTGCAGTCACCATATGAAAAGAATCACGAAATGGGATGGATCCCCCATCTGCAACTGCTAGAAAGAGTGGAGTTTTTGTGTTTTTTTTCTTCAGTTCTTTGAGCATTAGATTTGAGATGTCTATTCCGAAAAGTTGTGTTTGTCTGGAAATGAATGATGATTCTACTCTCCCAGTACCTATTCCAATCGAAAGAATCTGATAAGGAGGTTTATAGTCATATCTCTGTAAAAAGCTGAGAATTTTTTCACTAAAACTATTTACTATTTCCGATGGAACTGCTCTAGTCTCATCATAAACATCAGCTACTCTGTCGAAATTTGTGTAGTTCATTGTTATTTCCAAATATGTCTATCAAATTCTACTAGTCTCTTACTTTTCTCGCCAACCAAAACATCGTCTTCAATCCGAACACCAAATTTACCAGGAAGATATATTCCAGGTTCATCTGTGTGAACATTTCCGGAAATCAGAGGATTCTTGTTACCTTTTACTATGTATGGTTCTTCATGAACTTCTAATCCTAACCCATGACCAAGTCTATGCGTGAAATACTTGCCATAATTTGCATCTTCGATTATTTTTCTTGCTGCAAAATCCACTTCTTCAGCAGGAACACCTTCCTTTGATGTTTCCAAAGCTGCTGCATTTGCTTCTTCAACAATCTCATATATTTCTAAGAATTCTTGTGTTGCTTTTCCAAAAAATGTAGTTATGGTAATATCAGAGAAATAATGTTCACATGTTGTTCCAGCATCAATAAGGATTACTTCATTTTCTTTTAATTTCCTTTTAGTTGGATGTCCATGAGGTATTGCACTATTTTCTCCAAACTGAACTATCGCCCAAGCCATTTCTCCTGAGAGATTCATCATTTCCTTTTGAGCTAATCTCAAAGCCTCAATTTCCGTTTGACCTTCCTCAATTTTTTCTAGAGTACTTAGAACCCCATCTTTCGTATAATTTGCAGCTTTGACCATTCTTTCGATTTCTTCTTCAGTCTTTATTGCTCTCATTTGTTTTACTAAACTTCCTCCATCAACAAAATCTGAATTTGGAAATTGTTTTTTTATTCTCAAGTATACATCAAATGGTGTTGTAGATTCCAATGCAATTTTTTTCGGTTCACCAGAAATAGCATTCTTAAGAATTTCATATGGATCCTCTTCTTCTTTCCATGTAACAACATCATCAAAAGTTGTTACTATTTGCATTCTCTCTTTCTCAAAAGATGGTGCTATTATTTTAGCATCTTCTGTAGTGCTGATAACACCACAAACCAGTCTTTCACTCAAAGAAAAGAAACCTTTGAATAAATAGCCAAAATCAACAGAAGGAGTGATAAGAAACATATCAATTTCATCACTAACTAATTGATCTTGGATTTCTTTTTGTCTTTGATTAAAGTCTATAGATTTCACAATTAGTTCGTAACTATGACTATATTTAGATTTTTTGCATACTATCGCTTTCATTCTAATACATTTCGAAAGCATTTTCTACAAATCATTTAAAATATAGAGAAAAGAACTAATTCATATGCATCTTTCTTTACTTGATACACGTCCTTTTAACAAATTTGTTGAAATGGAATTGGAAAGAGATAACCTTTACAAGGCATTCACTGAGCTTGATGAACCAAAAGAAATATCCTCAAGATGGATTACTTTTGCTGAATCTTGTTCTCAAAATCTTTCTGTAATCAATAGTCTTGCAGATATGGCAGTTGAGAGAACCTATGAAGTCTTTTTGGATGTTTCTCAAGGAAAAGATAATCCTCTTGCTTTGCATGAATTACTTTATGGTGATTTTCGTAATCAGCTAATGGCATTGAACCAATTTGAATTACAACTTGGTGTTCTGACTTATGTTTATTCACAGGTGAGAAATAGAGGTGTTTTCAATTATTCTCCAAAAACAAGCCAATTTGCGTATTATATTACAGCAAAAGAGTCAATCGACACTATTCTTTATAGAATTCTTAACAATGAGCTACCAGCTATTGAAAGACAAGGTTTGACTCCATCTCCAACAGCTCATGATCTCTTACAAGTTGTTATGCCTTTGGTTCAATTGGAAAATATGAAGAGACTAATACCTATTTATGACACTCTACCAGATAGTTCTAGTGATCCTAAAGTACTCGCAAAAAAAGGAGAGTATGATTATCTTCAAGGAGTTACATTACTAACTCATGTATTAGATATAGCAAAGAAAGCATCACAGGATTTCTGGTGGGCAGATCCAATATCTGAGCTTTCTATTTTGAATCATGCAAAGGAGCATTTTGAATCTACGATCTCTCTGTGGAACAAGGCACCAGAAACCTTAGGTAATAGAGCATTGGCTATTCAAATGGAATTTCTACCAATTGTTGAAGCACACAGTTCTATAGCTTTAGTACAACATTTCAAGCTTCTAGCTCAAAATGCAATGGAAAGTGGTGATTTGAATCATGCATCACTCTACTATAAAGAAGCAATGAAAGAATTCAAGAAATCATGTAAAATCCTTTCCGAATCTGAGAGCCAACAGAGCAGGACAATTCACGAAAGTATACAGCATGAAGAAACAGAATTACAGATTCTGCAATCAATTGCAGAACTTGCTCTCAAATATACTGATGTTGTAGATAAGCTGTATAAGCAAGAAACAGAAGAAGCAGTTAAGGTTATTGTAGAAATTACTAAATTATTAGAAAAAATAGAAGGAGCAGGCTCTCTCCCTTACATCTATGGAGTAAGTGTTATTTACTCTTCAGCATCCACTATAATCAATGAGCTGCTTGAGAAAGATGTGTCGCATTTGAATGTTATTGATAGACTAATGTCACAATTTAATTTTCCACTTAAAGCAATGAGTTCAGCACTAGGAGAGGTTCATCTTAGTTCATTAAGAGTTGATGACGAAAATCCTATCAAAAGTCTTAACGAGTTACAAGAAATAGATGAGAAACTTTCTTTTCTAGAAAAAGCAATCGAATTATTACCTACTTTCCTTCCTGAAAAAGATGCAAAAAGACATAGAATTCACGCAATGAGATATTATGTAAAATCCATTATTGCAGAAAATAAAATTTACCTTTTTGCTGACAACAACGTTGTTCTAGATTTAATTCTAAGAGCAAGATCTCATTATTTTGCAAAAAAAGCTGAACAGAGCATATCACAGATTAAAAAACCTAAGAAAGATGTGAAGGAACTTAAGAAATCAATCAGCGAGCGTATGATTGAAACGAAAATTGTTGGAATGGTAACAGAATCAAGCCTGGTTTCTCTGGGACTTCAAAGCACCTACAAGAAGAATGTAAGAGACTATATTGAAGAAATAATCTCTGTTTCCGCAGAAGTTGAAGAATTACCAGAATTTATTGCTGGTTCTGTTGAAAAGCAATTTAAAGAACTATCTGAATTTCATGAGCTCCTAGATCTTATTCTTATGGATACTCAAGAACTGTTGGTTGCAAATAAGGAAGTTTCTATCAAAGGAAACGAACTTAATTGGAATTTTGTACATCGGAGAAAATCCTTCATTCCAGCTGTGAAGAAATTATTCGAAGCAATACAAAATGTAATATTAGGAGAATTGTATTCAAAAATCAAGAAGAAAAGCAAAGCTGTCACATTTTATTCAGATGCTAGTGAATTGTTTTATGAAGTAAGCGAGATGCTCGGGAAAATTGCAGAATCCCTAGAGGATCAACAGGAATTACCTAAACTTGTTTACACAATATCATTGTTCTGTAGAGAAAATGCAGGAGCAATAAGAGATAGAAGAAAGAAAAGAGAACCTCCATATTTAGAAATGGTCTCAACGCTTGATTACCTTATACTAAATCTTTAAACAGAAGAATGAACAAAGATAAAGGGAATATAATGGAAGAACTGCTAAAGCTTACTAAGAAAGGCATTCCAATCACAGTTATAGGTTTGCCATATGCAGGAAAAACAACTTTAGTAAACTGGTTAAAAGAGGAGAGATTCACTAGACCAAAACCTACTGTCGGTTTCGATTTCGAACAAATCCAAGTTGGAGATGCACTTTTCAATATTTTTGATATTTCTGGACAAAAATCATATCGAGCTTCCATGTGGAAATCTTATGTTATGACTTCTGTTGGAATAATTTTTGTACTGGATTCAACAAATAAAGAGGACTTAGAAGAAGCAATGAAATGGTTTTGGATAATGATTGATGATTGGCTAGAAAGCGTTTTTTCAGATAAAGTCATTCTCTTCTTAGCTAATAAAACTGATCTCAAAGATTCTATGGATCTTGATAATATCATTGATCAGTTAAAATTAACTAGAATGTCATTATACCCAGACATTTCATTCCAAGTCTTCAAAACATCAGTTAGAAGTGAAGCCAATCTAAACTATGCTCTGCAATGGTTTGTTTCAAAGGTCAAACAGACTGTTGAAGAACAGAATCAAAAACCATTAGCTGTAATTGTATCAGATTCTATTGGAACACCGTTATACATGTTTGATCCTCTAAGTCTAGTTGATGACACAGGGATGTTTATTGGTTATCTGAAAGCACTAAGCGGATTCGCAAATGAGATTTTTGGTCACGAGAAATTTAAAGTAATCAAAATTGATCCCCATTTCTTCTTTATTTCTGAGGAAGACAATTATGTAGTCTCTGTTGCTGTTTCTGATGATATGGCGCTTCCTGAAGCAGGAAGACTAGCTTATCTAATACACAAATACATTGCACATATCAAAAAAGACGTTGATACTGAGAAATTAAAAGAGTTTATTGAAGGTTATTTAGATTAGAGCCTAATTCTTATATACTTGTAGAAGTTACTTCCACAACAAATATAAAGACATTAAATTTATCTACTTTGAGCTAAAGGTGTTAATAAATGGACTGTAGATTCTGTAAACTAGAAGATATCAATCTTTTAGAAGATGGTATAACATTCAGATGTTCTTATTGTGGTTATTCTTTTGATGTTTCAAGAGGTGGAATCCTCTATGATAAAATGATGAAAATGCCATTATCCTCATGGTTACTTGCATCAATACTTTGGTTCGCAGCTATGTTAACTGGAGTACTTTTTGGTCTGGGTTTCAATAGTTCTTCGTTAAGTACAACTATTCTCTTCCTAATCATTTATGGAGCTACCTCATTTATCTATGGAATATCCATGTCACTTGACTTCTTTCAAGGTGTTGGTTTATGGATAGGTAGAGTTTTTAAAAGAGGAGATACAAACTGGGATAATATCAAAGCAGAGGTTCAGGAACACAGAAAGAAGAAAATAGTAAGTGAAATGGCAACTGGACAAGCAGTGGATGAAGCTACTGGAGATGTAGTTGATACCGATATCCGACCAGGAGAGAAAAAGGTACCTAAAATAGCTCCTTCTTTCTTAGCAGGGCTTTATACACTTATACTTGGAGCAATATTCACAATTGTATATAATGTCGCATTTCCTCCTTTAACTTAGGAGGACAACTATTTATTTTTTAGAAGCGATAGAAGATAGGCGATATTTTCTCTATCCCCTCGAATTTCATTAACAGGCGTTTCAATAATCCATGGTATCTTTTTCAGATGGTTGTTATTTATCATTGCTTTGAAACCATCTTCACCAATTTCTCCTAAACCAATGTGTTCATGTAAATCTCGATGAGAGCCTAATCCTGCTTTGATATCATTTGAGTGAATAACAGCAATGTTCTCCAAGCCAATTGAGGATTCTATTTGATCAATAGTTTTGCTGAGAACCCTTTCATCTCTTAAATCATATCCTGCTGCAAATGCATGACAAGTATCAAAACATACCTTAACTGCTTGAGGATCACCTATTTCATCTAGTACCTTAGCTATATCATCCAAATCACCAGTTAGAGAATTTTTCCCTCCAGCAGAATTTTCAATTAAGATTATTGTTCTCTTCTCTCCTTCCTCAATACCTTTCTGAATAGAAGAAACATATTGACTAAAACCTTCTTCAAATGTTCCATCCTTGTAGGATCCTGAGTGTATTACGAAATATGGAATAGAAAGAGATACACTCCTTCTTATTTCGAGTAGAAAACTATTAAGTGATTTTTCGTAAATTTCTATATTTAATGAGGCTAAATTAGGTAAATATGAGATATGTGCAAAAACAGGAAATAAATCTCCTTTTTGGGATTTCAATTGAAATCTCTCAACTTCCTCAGAAGTTAGTTTTTTCGCTGCCCAACTTCTTGGATTCTTTGTAAAAATCTGGAATGTATTACAATCTTTTTCTTGAGCTCTATCAAAAGCTAGATCTATTGAACCTGAAATAGAGACATGACAGCCAATTTTCATTCAAAGCACGTTTCGTCTATTTTGATGTTGAAGTGGAAAATTCAGATAATTAAAAGATATAGGAAGAAGACAATTTCATATATTTCTCAGTTAGCTTTAGTAATTGCATTTTCTTATCTGTTGATTGTTCTTGAATCGATTGAGAGCAGAAAACTTTAGCTCTTACATAAGCTCTATAAGATTTGTAAAATTGAATAAAAGGCATAATTTCATTGATTTCTTCTTCCATTTCTGACAAATAGGTTTCTAGAAACAGATCAGATAAATGTTTTAAATTCCAATAATCCAAATCCATCGATAGAAAAGCTGCTTCTTCTAAGATATCTTGAATCCTTAAAGATTCATTGAATTCTATACAATCAAATATTGTTATTTTTCCGTCTTCTTCGAATATATTTGCTAGTATCAAATCACCATGACCATCAACTATTTTCCCGTTTTGCTTTCTATCCTCCCAAAAGGATTTGTTCTCTTCCAAGAAGGTATAGACACGATTTGCAAGTGCTTCATCAAAAGGAAAATCATCGTATGTTCTCGTTGTCCTAAAATTTTCATCCCATTTCTCAAAGATGTTATCATATATTGAGAATTTGGGATGGATTATATTTTCTTTATGAAACTGTGCTATTCTTTTTGCTATATTTTCGATTGTTTGATTTTTTAGTGTTGATTCTTTTTGAACTATATTTGAGAGTAAATTCTCTTGAGGAAGCTCTTTCATCTTGACTAAAAACTCAATTGGAGCATCTGACAGAGAATCTATTATTCCTTTTTTATTAATTGGTTCAATATTGAGATAGAGAGAAGGAGCTAAGCGTTTATTTAGAATTATTTCATCTTCACAAGCTTGTTTCCGTTTTTCCACTGATGAAAAATTCAAAACATCTCCAAACTTTATCTCTTTTTTCATCTTGTATGCATATGAACCTGTGAGGAACACCCAGCTGATATTGGTCTCTATAAGAATGATATCCTCATTAGTAGGGTGGGGATATGAATCAGGTTCAAGTAATTTATTCACTAGTTCTTTTTGAGATAGCATTTCCAATCCTTTCAATTATTTTATTGTGGTCTGTGGCCATATCTACTTCAAGATGAGGAAGAGCAGTTGGTTCAAAGAGCTCTTTATACTTAGTATAAACTCTTGAATCTGCATCACTTAAGGTACGTCTCATTCTTTTTTCTCTTTCCTCGAATCTTTTTTGGATTAGACTTTCAGGACAGGTAACAATTACGAGAACGTATTTTGCATTAAATCTTGCACAGATTCTCTTAACTTTGCTCCTCATGTAGTCTTTGTAAAATGTACCATCTAAAACACTCCCTACTCCATGCTTAAGTAAAGTGTAGAGAACATAGTAGATTGTGTCATAAACCACATTCCTTTGTCTAACAGAATAAGAACCTCGGCCAAAGGAATCTTGTCTAATATCACGGAAAATGCGTTTTCTCACTGAATCAGTACTAATATGCTCTAAATGATATCTCCTAGCTAGTTTCCGAGCAAGGGTTGACTTTCCAGTTCCAGGTAAACCTGAGAGCAGAATGACTAAAGGAGGGCGTTTTCTAGGATTACTGGAGATTCTTTTCACTTCCTTTTGGAATGATCTGGACATAATACTTGTTCTTCTTCCTTAAATAAAGCTTTTTTCACTTCTTCTTTTGAATGCTTCTTACATATAGATTTTCCGCATTTAGAGCATTCGTTCTTATGTTCTTTACAGCTGTATTCATCACAAAACTCACATTTTGTTGCTTTGTCAATAGATATGACACTTTTACAGGTAGAACAAACTACAGCATGATGAGAGCAGATAATTTCCTTTGTGTAAGTATCTTCAATTGTATGATCTTGACATAGCACTTTTCCACAAACTGTGCAAACATCTGGAGTTGATACAAATAGCATCTTAATTGATTTTTGCTCTAAACACATTTCGCATAGTAAGTGCACTTCTGTTCCCAATGCTGATTCTGCTATTCCCTTCAATACAAGTTCATTTCCCTTTCCATCAACTACATTTATTTCAGCTAAAGATACTGGAATATAGATGAAAGCGGCATAAATATCTTTAATTTCACTTGCTTTTGGAATAACAAAATCTTTTCTAAGAACTGAAGCAGAATCTTGTTGGAGTCTAACTTTGGGTGAGGTTTTAATTCGATTATCTTTTCTCTTTATCTCCTCAATTCCTTCTTCTATTTCCTTGACAAAATTCATTACAACTTCTGGACCGAATTTTATTGTTTCAACTGCTTTGTTATACTCTCCAATGTCTCGAGTACTCTTGTATTTGTATTTGTCTTCCATAAGTGGTTTGAGAGAAACATACACTCCTTTAGCTTGTTCAATCTTTGCTCTGAAGCGTTTCACTCTCTTCCGTTTATCATCAATTACATTCCATAAAGCATGTCTTTCTTTTTCCAAATCTTTTAGCCAGTTCTTGATTTCAGCTTCATGGTTTTTTTCAATCTCAATTAATCCATCTTCTATAGCTTGCTGCCATTCTTGAACATAGAGTGTCTGATCGATTAGTAGAACATCATGAAATGATTCAAGAATCGTTTCTGGTTTTCTTTGAACTTGTAACTGTTTAATATTCGAAGAAGGTGCCCCAAATAAACTTCCAAGGTTTTTCATTGGTAAAACGGAGATCAATTCTTCAAATACTTCTTCTGGTTGAATAGGAATGCTATCTTGTCCCCAGACTTTATCTTCATCACTAAACTCTACTTTATCAATCAGAGGAAATATTCTCTTAATCGGAAGATTTAGCATTATTTCCTCCCTTCTATCAACATTGGCATAATTTACTAGTATTCTTCTCTTAGCTTTGATTTGAAAATCAAGAAATAGAAAAGGGACATATGCCAAAGACAAACTATTAATCCCTAGATAACTGAATTTTCTTTCTCCAAAGAATTTCTCCAATAACTCCTTAAATTCTACTTGTTCATATTTCAAGTGTTGATCTTTTACTGAATCCATCACACTTGAAAGATCAATCAGTTCAATTTCCTCAACTGAATCTACAACTTCAGCTTCAAGTTTTTCAGGAATATCTGCAGCTGTTGTTTCTCCTTCAGAATCATCTGAAATTGTGGGCTTATCAATTCCTGCTTGTTTGTCAAGCAGACTCGGGGTACTAGTCATTTTTCTTATAGATGACAGTTCCTTTTCTAAATCCTCTAAATTCAGTTCTTTCTCAATATCCTCAAAATCTATTGAGTCTATATCATGATCATAGTCACCTATCTGCTTACAGAGAGTTGGAGGTGGATTTTCATATATTTTAGCTACCTCCTCATCTGAGAGAGTTTTGTGAGTTGTGTATAGTCTTCTAGTATCAAGATACACTGGTTTCTGGAAATTATCTGGTGATAAGACATAGAACTCTCCACTCTTACATTTCTGTAATTGATCTACGATGTATCGTGCTTCAGGATGTGCTTGTAACATTTTATCTACAATTCTGAGATCTTGAGGGGTAACAAAACGACCAAAGAGAAAAGTACTCACTTGTCCAAATGATTTGTAATCAACATCACTTATATTTTGAGTTGCTACGAGCATGGAAAGTCCATATTTTCTTCCTTGCTTAAACAGCAGCTGTAGCCATTGTTTTGTTGGAGGATTTTTCGGATGTGGTGGAATTAATTGGGGTGGTCCTGCTAATTCATCTATGTAGAATACTAATTGAGGATCATCAGATGGTGTTGATCGGATATAAGTGTACAAACTCTGAGCCAATGTTGTGATATATAGTTCCCTTAATCTCAAATTAGCTAAAGTATTTAGAAATATAATTGCCACTCTTACTTTGTTCGGATCAGTTGGTTTGATTAAGGTTGATATTGATAGTTTCGGACCTAGATTGAAAACTAAGGAAGGAGCACCAACATTAATTGATTTTATCCGCTTGATTAGGGATTCCTTTTCTCTAGTTGATAGAAGGGTTCTAATGGATTCAGAGAGATAAGCTTCTTCTGTCTTAATAAGATCTATCAGCATCTCAAAATCAGCAATTAGTATATCCTTCTCCAAACATTGTTCAAAAAGAGATACGAGATAAGCTTTTACTGCTCCCCCTCGTTCAGTATTTAATTTATAACCTAATACACTTACGATGGTTGTTGCAATACCATCAATAGCTAGAATTTTCTCTTCTTTATCTAATTCCTGGGGAGGCATAATAAGCGGGTTGATAGACAAGGGAATTCCTTTTTCTGAAGCTGGAGTAAAAATCACAATCTCAACCTTGTCTTTGTATTGCTCATGAAATTCTTTTGGAACGCCATATTTCTTAAGAAGCTCATAATCCTCAACCATAACTAAACTGCTAATATCTCCTTGGGGGTCAATTATGATAGCCGGGATATTATTTCTAACTGCTTCTTCAATTAAAATCTTACAGGCAACTGTTTTCCCACTTCCGCTTTGACCGAAAACACTCACATGTCTTTTCAGTGCTGAAACAGGTAAGTAAACATCTTCTCCTGATGTATGCTCTTTACCAATCAATAGAGAAGATGGATAATCATCATCATCGGACATCTTTCTTCAATAAAAAAAGAATAATCAAAATATAAAAACTATTGTAAAATAATCAAATCAAAAAAGAAAAAGGAGTTTGGTTGATGATTTATAATCCCGCTATTAGGAATAATATTCCACCAATCAAGACTAGTAAGCCACCTATTCCTCCACCGACGATACCTAGAACAATTAGTAGAATCCCTATCACCACATAATCGAGTCCGAATCTTCCTAATGCTAAGAGCAGTGATAAGGCTCCTATTACAATAAGAATGATAGCAGCAATGAGGGCATCTAGTCCTAGATTACCTCCAACCCAGTTGAATTTGTTAAAAATCTCAACTACGTTATCAATTATTCCTCCAATTATCCATAAAACTCCGACAACAATTTCGATGATTCCACCAATTATTCCAAATATGGAACCCCAATTAGCTAAACCTTTACGTTTCTTTGCCATAAACCTTAGGAATCTGCAGAATATTTAAGATTTGTCTGAATTTAATTAGGGATAGGGATTTTTGTTGTGCAGGAGCCTTGAGTTCATCTCTTTTTCGTTGAAGCTATAATGTATAAAATTCCACCAATAACAGTAAACAGTCCTGGGAAACCCAATCCAATAATACCTATTACTATTAATAGAATTCCAGTCGCTAGTTCATTGATTTCTGATGTTACAAGAATGATTGTTAAAGCTCCTAAAACAATCCCAATAATTGCTAATACTATCAGTCTGAGGTCAAAAACATAGAAAGGAGTTTTAATAATAATATCGGAGGCTAAAGGAGTTAAAGTAAAACTTGGAATGAAGTTTGCTAATAGAAGTAAAGCACCACCAACTATGAATAAAACTCCTCCAATTATCGAAAGAATTTTACCCCATTTTATGTACTCTTGTTTCCTAGCCATTAAAACATAAATAGAAATATTCCCTTTTAAAATTATTGGGAATAATTACTGAATTTGTGCTCTAGCAGTAATTATGTGGGGACTAACTCCTTGGTTAAATCTAACAACAACTAGTTTATCAGCAGAAAGCCTTTTACCATGAAGTTTGGTGATTGTTCCTCTTAGGTATTTATCTGATCCTGGTAGTTTGATAATTACTTTTCTACCTAGATATTTTTCAAGAGGTACTTCTGTCTCATAGAGCTCCAAAATAATTGATCTATTCTTTGTTCTACCAGCTCTATCATGAACAATCCTATTCACTACACCGTAAGTTTTTGATAGTTTTACCTTCTTTGCTGGTTTTTTCTTTGTTTTTGATCTCTTCTTCGACTTAATTGTAATCTGCTTTCGTGTTTTGGCTATTGCAATTTGAGTTGCTGCAGTTCTGTGATGTTTAACAATTTCTACAGGTACTTCTGTTATTGGTTCAACTTCAGTTTTTTTGACAGATGGTCTAGGTCCAGCATCGTCTACTTCTGTTTTAACTACTTTAGGTTTAGGAATTGGTTTTTCTACTGTTTTAGTTTTAGCTGGTTTGGTAACTGGTTTGGTAGCAGGTTCCTTTGCTGCGGGTTTTGCTGCGGGTTTTGCTACAGGCCTCTTTGCTGTAGGCTTCTTTGCTACGGGTTTTGCTGCGGGTTTGGCAGCAGGCTTTTTTGCTGGAGGTTTGGGAATAGGTTGCTTAGCTGTAGGTTTCTTTGCAGCTGGTTTTGGAGCAGTTTTTTTCTCCGCTTTTTGTATTTCTTTTGCTCCAGTTATTATCTTCTCAGCTGTTGCTAAACCAACTCCTGGTAATTGAGATAATTCATCAGCTTCAACTTTTACAATTTTTTCGATTGTGTTATAACCACAGTCTTCTAATGTTTTGGCAACTTTAGGTCCAATGCCTGGTATTTTTAGAATCTCACTATCCGCCATTTGTGGCACCTTGTATGGTCACAAATGAGAAAATCCTTTTTAAAAATCTTTAGATTGAATTGATTTTTTGCAAATGAAAGATTTTTATCATAAGTAAGATAAGACACTTAGAAAAGTATAGAATAGGAATATAAAATGACAAAGAATATAGTCCTCACAGGATTTGAGCCATTTGGTGGTTCTCACATCAATCCTTCGATTATTGCATGCAGATATTATGAGGATCAGATTATTGGAGGGTATAAAATAAAAGTTGCTGAGATACCTCTACGATTTAGAGAGATAAAGAATCAAATTGAGAAAATTGTAACAGAAGAGGATCCTGCTGCGGTAATCTGTACAGGTCAATCTGGAAGACCAGTTATATCTCTTGAGAGAATTGCGATTAATGTAGCAGATTTGGTTCGATTCTCGTACAACTGTGGAGCAAAGCCTGAAGAGGAAATTTTGGAACCTTCTGGACCAGCAGGATATTTCACAAAACTTCCAATCAAGCTTATTAAAAACAATTTAGAAGAAAACAAAATTCCTTGCGAAATCTCAAATAGTGCTGGAACTTTTGGTTGCAATCAGATTTTCTATCATCTCATGCATTTCATTAATTCAAAGAACATAGACATTCCTTCAGGTTTCATTCACGTTCCTTCACTACCTGAACAAGTGATAGGTAAAAACTTTCCTTCAATGAGTATTGAAACAACACAAATTGGACTTGGGATAATAATAAATACAACTATCGAAGTGTTAACAACGTGAGATAGGTTACTACGATGAAAAAACATGAATTTCTTGCACTAGAAGCTAGCGAATTTATAGATATGGTGGATGGTATTGCAAGAGAAAGAGTTACTTTGAGGACAAAGAAGAAGACTGATGATTCTATTTTTCTAATGGTTAGACTCGGTGTCCCTATTTCACGTATTTGTTACAAAGTTGAAAAAACTGAAGAACATTTGAATGTATACAGAAAGGTCAATTGGTTTCCTCTATTCTATTCAACAGTGCCTATAGTATTGATATTAGAAGCAATTATGTTTGCTATATTCTATTTCTCTGAGAAGTCAGGTTTAATTTCTTATATTCTTGTTGGAGCTTTTTGGGTATTATCTCTTACATTTATGATGCATCAAACATTTGTGGAATTAGAAGAAGTTTATAGAAAATTGTATAGGGTTGGGGTGTAACCAACGAAGATCGATCTTCATTGTCATTCTAATTTCTCTGATGGTATTTACTCTCCGAAGAAATTATTAGAATTGGCTCAAGATGAGAATCTAAGTGTCTTCTCCATTACGGATCATGATACTGTTAAAGGCACAAAATTAGCAGAACAATCTTCTCCTGAACTCAATTTTCTGTATCTATCAGGTATAGAACTTTCAGCAAGGCATGAAGGAAAGAAGATAGAAATTTTAGGCTACAACTACGATACAAATAATGATTTTTTAAAAAACAAGCTGAATGAACTTCAGAATGCACGAAAGGATAGGATAGAAAAAATTCTTAAAAAATTGAATGAGATTAATATTGATATTACGCTAGAAGAAGTAATGAAAGAAGTTGGTTCTGCTCAAAGTCCAGGTCGTCCTCATTTTGCTAGAACCATGTATAAGAAAGGTTATGTTAAATCAATACCAGATGCATTTGATAGATTTCTAAATGAAGGAAAACCTGCTTATGTTCGTCGAAAAACCTTAGAAACTAAAGAAGCTATTAGATTAATACATCAAGCAGGTGGTGTTGCAATATTACCTCACCCATTATATGTAGAAGCTTATGATATGAGGAAACTAGAAGAGATACTTAATCTACTTCTTTCATGGAACTTACAAGGCATTGAAGTATATTATAATTACTACCAT
>JAEOTK010000080.1 GCA_016839875.1 Candidatus Heimdallarchaeota archaeon | reverse complement strand
TGGAGAAGAAGCATATAGTCCTTGCATATATTCTTCAAGTTTACCTTCTCGACGATATTTAGCCATAGTCCTCACTTCGGGTCTAGTTGAGAAAAAGAAAAGAATCATTATCAAGATGGAACAGATAAAGAAAGCTAAATCAGATGTTCTAAACCAGAACCAAATTGGCATAAATAAAACCCAGCCAACATATCCAACCATCATGTTACCGGCAACGAATAAGCCAAACATAATCCCAATAATTGGAAGCATAATCGACGCTATCAAGTCAATAATAATTAAACCTCCAAAAATCACTGAAAAACCCCGGCCACCTTTAAAACTGAAATACAATGGCCAATTATGCCCTATCAACACAGAACCCCAGATTATGAGAAAATATTGTTCTGTAGGATAAAGTATGAATCGGAAAATTATCATCGGGAGAGCAGCTTTTAACATATCCATAATTCCAATAGCAATACCAGCTTTTGCTCCTAGAATCATTGAAGCTGCATTTGCACCAAAAATTTCTACTCTTGCAGTGTCATCTGCTCCTTCAACAGGTATCTCTAATTCTGAAATGTCTCTTTTTGTTCCTGCGAGTCTTAATCCGACTCTAGCAAAAGAGATTGATCCTATGAGATACCCAATGATTGCACATATTATTGCTATTGATAACTCCATTTTTACTCGTGCTCCATTATCTGGACTTTTCCATTATATCCATCAACAGCAAGTATTGTTCCATCAACAATTTTCATCGCTCCTGTAACCGAAACAACTGCAGGAATTCCATATTCTCGTGCTACGATAGAACAATGAGACAAAATTCCTCCAGATTCAGATATTACAGCCGAAGCTTTAGAAAAGAGAGGCGTCCAACTTACATCAGAAAATGGTATCACCAGAACATCTCCAACTTTAATTTTCTTAAAATCACTTGGACCATGTACTATTCGAGCAGGACCAACAGAGTGACCTCGAGAGGTAGCTACTCCTTTTAGATCGCAAAAAATTTTTTCTTTAATCAATGCACTTTCGGGAAGTTCGTTATAGATTACTTCAGGTAATGTGATATCCTTGAATTTTATGATATTCGATTTCCGCTCAGCAATTTTCTTGTTTAGAGAAAATCTTAATGAGTTATTTTCTATTAGTTCTTTAAGTTCATTAAAAGAAAGATAAAAAACATCATCCTTTTCATCTATTATTCCTTTCTGTTTTAACAGACTTCCTAGTCGCATGAAACACCTCCTAAATAGGCTGTAACCAAAGGTATAAAGGAAATTTACTGATTCACGATATTCGCTGTACTTTGCTGCTCGTTTATATAGAAAACGAATCATTGGATTATTCCTTAAAACTGCTTTAAGGTCTGCATTAACTACATCTTCTTTAAGTTTAACATCTAACGGATTTTGATCTATGATCATTCTTAGAACATTATCGGGATTTTCTTTCCAGGTTGGCTTGGAAAAATCATTTCCACTATCGCTAAGATGACCAAAACTTTGAATAAAGCTTTGGAGATTTTCGCTAAATGAACCAAGTTCTTCTACATTCATGACATCATTCCAAGATAGTTCTCTGAGCAGAAACTGCTTGTCAGCACTAAGTGATTGAAACTTTTTATTCAAAAAAACCATTTGCTGTTTTGGATCGATAGACTGCAAACGTTTTTTAGTTTCACTAAACTCGACTTCATCAAAGTCGAATCCTTTCTTTTCTAAACTTGAACTAAATATTCTATTATACAAACTATTCAATAACTGTGAAACAATTACATAATACGAAGAATCAGTATTCAATTCAAAAAGCCTATTAATAATTTCAAGAGTATCAAATTCATTTAAAGATTCTAGGTCTTTGGTAGCAATTTTTTGATAATCCTTATTCCTATTTCTAAGAAATAGTTCTATGTTTTTCGAGAAGAAAAATTTTCTAATTGCAACAATCATCATCCTAGGTAAATATCTAATTGTTTTTAGACCTGGTCTAAATGACGACCTTCCTTCTTTAGGAGCTTCGATACCGGCTAGAATCTCGAGAGCTTCAGGAGGCATGCCAAGTATTTGGAAAATATCTCCCACAACAGTCATATTAAAATAAGCTCGAAAATAGAAGGATTTTGCAAGACTATTTATATCAATATTTTTTGCAGAACTCCCAATTAGTTCAATGAACAGTCTTTTCCATGAAGAGTTCACAACAGGAATATTTACCGACCAAACGAGTGGTACAATAATACCCGGTAGAAATTCTTTGGAGAGACGATTCGAATATAAACATATGTTCTGGAGAGTAGTTATTTGCCTCATTTGTAGCCAGAAAATCTCATATCCATCATATGCCCACTCAAGATCTATTGAAGCATCCAACTTCTTTTCAATTTCT
>JAEOTK010000079.1 GCA_016839875.1 Candidatus Heimdallarchaeota archaeon | reverse complement strand
TTTTATTGCACTCAGGACATTGAAATTGTTCTTGTAAGACTGTACCAGACATTGCTTTCAATTAGACTAGTCTTTGTGCACTTAAAAGTAATATAAGGGAGGGTTTACTGAAACTATTGAAAGTGAATCTGGTGTTCTTTCTGGCTCCCGACATTAATGTTTACGGATATAATTTTGAAAGTGAAACTAAGTTTAAAAATGGTGAAAATATGCTGGACTATATCTTTCCTATTCACTTATTCTGAAAGTATTAAATCTTTATTGATAGTATGTTTTTTGATGACTCAATTCTTTCTATTTTGAACTGAAAATCATCTTTCTCTTTCAATTTCTTAAAACCATTTTCTAACTTGACTACTTCCATTCTCTTTCCAATTGTTTCTGGAGCTGTTCCTATTTCCTCCAAAGCAATAGATTGCTTGATCAGTAATTCTTTTGAGTTAGTTATCTTCAATGCTAAATTGTTGTATCCTTTGCTTTCAGCTGTGTTTAGAGCTTGTGTTAATAGTTCTCTCGCTTTATCAATGTTAAAATCTAGTATTGCTAGTTGTGATTTAAACCAGAGACATTCAATTAAAACAGCTGGTAGATGGTTTTTAGTTCCTATCTCGATTAAATCACCTATACTCTTTTCTAATTTTTTGAGATACTTCTTATCTGATGTTTCTTTTAACTCAACCAGAAGTAATTCACTTTGTTGAAGCAAAACCTCTATTTTTAGAAATGCTTTAATTTCCTCTTGCAACAATTGTTCAAAAAGAACTTCAGCTCTTATTCTATCTCTTACTTCAGAACTGCTTTTTAGAATTATTCCTTCAGATATCATTACAAGTCTTTTGACAATCTTGTGTTCTATGTCCTCTGTTAATTTCTCAAGTCTATCATAATATTCTCTAGCCAGGTCGAAATCATCAATTCTAGAAGTTAAACTTATCAATTCATAATAAGTCCCTGCAGTATAATTTTTGTTATCTAATTCAATTTGTATTTCTAGAACTTTTTCAAGGAATTCAATTGCCTTCTTTAATAATCCTTTTCTCTTAAAAATAAGAGCTGATCTATAATAACATGCTGCAAGACCTACTTTGCTACTTGATCTTTTACAAAAATCTTCCACTTCTTCATTCAATTTCAGAGCTTTTTCGAATTCACCTTTTGCGATATAAACCCCAGCCATATTACCTAAAGTATTATGCTGTTGGATAATGAATCCTTTAGCTTTACAATAACAAATAGCTTCTTCATAGTTTTTTAAAGCTTCATCATAATCACCTAAGAAATAATAGCAAGCACCTATATTATTTAACCATCCTTTTCCTTCATCTCTAGTGCCATTTTCTGAAAGAATGTTTGATGCTTTTAAAGTATAATCAAGGCATTCTTTGTATTCTCCTGTATCTCCATAATATACTCCTATTTGTGCATATATGTGAGCTGTACCTCTCTTATTTCCTTGTTTTTCACTTATTTTTAATGCTTCTTTTGCATATTTTAGAAGTTGATCGTAATCACCTTGTTTCCAATAATTCCATCCTAAGCTTCCTAAAGCCTCACTTATGAAATAGTCATTTTCTAGTTTCTCTGCAATTTCTAATGCTTTTTTTCTAAATTCGAATCCTTTCTTATACTCTCCAATATATTCTAGATTACCCCCAAAACTATTGTAAGTTACATATGTAAGATATCCATCATCTAGTTCTGTACTAATCTCCAAAATTGTTTCAAGTATGGTGAATACCTTATCAAAATCAACATTATAATCCTTTTCATAAATTGCCTTATACATAATTCTACTCATTTCATGGAAAGAATAATATGCTTCCTTCAACTTTGAAAAAACTTGAAATTCTGATTTAATTATCTTTAGAACGTCCTCCATTTCATCTAGAGCTTTAATACTCTCTTCGTGTTTTGCTAAATGCCATAAAATTGCAGTTTTATGCATAAGGCTATCAAAGATCTGAATAACTCTTTTCTCTTTCCTACTCATTTCTAATGCTTCATTTATCAATACTAATCCCTGTTCAGATTTTTCAGGGAGAGATTCGTAAAGACCAAGTATATGAAAAAATTCTCCTTTCAAAATCTTAGCTTGAATCTTATCAACCTCACTTGAAGATTTATTTTGCAAAATTTGATCTAATTCCTTGATAGATTCATAATACT